>JAGQWV010000083.1 GCA_020437045.1 Saprospiraceae bacterium
CTGGTCGGTGGCCAAAGAAGCAATGCTAACGATGCGGAAGAAAATAATGATTCAAATACTGTGATTATTCCTGAAGAGGAAGATCCTAACAGCCAGAGATGAGTATGGGCCCTATTTTAGAAACGGCTCAATTATCGAAGTCCTACGGACGCATCCGGGCCTTGGACAACCTCGATCTATCCATTAATGAAGGCATGGTATTTGGTTTTCTGGGACCCAATGGTAGTGGAAAAACAACGACCTTGGCACTACTACTTCAGGTGCTACGGCCATCGTCAGGATCTTTTAATTGGTTTGGTAAACCGCAATGGGATAACGTCCGGAAGGACATTGGGGCCATCTTGGAGAGTCCTTGTTTTTATCCATATCTCTCTGGTTATCAGAATCTAATGGTGTCGGCAAGAATTAAAGAAGTCAATCTTGCTGCTATTGAGCCTGTATTAAGAACGGTGGATTTGTATGAGCGGCGAAACGATCCTTTTAAGACCTATTCCCTGGGCATGAAACAGAGATTGGCGATCGCTTCTGCCTTATTAGCCAATCCCCGTGTACTGATTCTGGACGAACCCACCAATGGACTGGATCCACAAGGGATTGTGGAAATCAGGAATCTTATCAAGAAAATAGCTGGCACGGGAAAAACGATTATTCTTGCTAGCCATTTGCTGGATGAAGTGCAAAAAGTATGCAGTCATTTTATGGTACTACGCCAGGGTACTAAATTGTTTCAAGGGAGTGTAAAAGATGCCCTCACGGATCAATCTTTAATCGAGGTGGCAGCAGCGGATATGCAATATCTGGCAGAGATCCTGGTCACTTATCCCGGTGTGGAAAAAGTTGAACGCAGGGATGACAAACTTGTCTTTAAAGCCTCAAGCATGAGTACCGCACAGATCAATCATTTTTTAATCGAAAAGAAAATTGTTGTCAGTCATCTGGCTAAGAAAAACGGAAACTTGGAAGAGGAATTTTTACGAATTCTTGCTAAACATGAATAGGCTCTGGCAAATAGAATGGTGGAAATTGAAAAATTACCGGCCTTTTTGGATTTTGGTGATTATGTACATCGTGGTGGTTATCCTGATCACTTGTGGTGGCGGTTTGTTTTTACAATTTTTAAAAAAACAAGGCGCAGACTTTAATGGCATAGATCCAACCTTAATTCCACTATATGATTTTCCGGATATTTGGCAAAATATGACCTATTTGGGATCTTTTTGTAAAGTAATCCTGGGCTTTATTGTTGTGATTTCCGTGGCCAATGAAGAGAGTTTTCGCACATTAAGGCAAAACATTATTGACGGTTTGTCAAAACAGGAATTTTTATGGAGTAAATTACTTTTGATTTTGGGCCTTTCGGTTGGGGCCACGATTCTGATGTTTCTTTGTGCGCTACTGATGGGTAGTTTATATTCCAGTTCGGGGGGCATGCAGCAGGTATTTCAGTCAATGGATTTTATTTGGGCTTATTTTCTGATTTTATTGACCTATCTCTGCTTTTGTTTTTGGGTTACTTTATTATTGCCCCGCACCGGTTTGGTAATTGTTGGTCTTTTTTTATATACCATAATTTTTGAACCTTTTTTTGCACTCTTCCTGGAGAATTTTCCTTACATCAGTGATTTTATCCGACCCTCTACTGCTTTTTTTCCGGTCAGAAGTTTATATAATCTTATACCCGTTCCCTTCAGCAAGTTTCTCCTGCGGGAATTCCAGGAATTTGTATCTCTGAAGGAAACCATGATCGTGATTGGGTGGTTGGGAGTCAATCTATTTTTATGTCGCCTTATCTTGCATAGAAAGGATTGGTAGACATGCTCCGAATGAAATTCATAAGAATCTGGAAGATAGACTGGTCGGTCTTGATTAAATTATGCGGGGAGTCACTTAAATATATGACAAATACAAACGGATGAATTTAGTTTGGATTTTGTTTGTGCTGGTGGTGACATCCCATTTTTCTTCTCAGAAATGGTAGTGCCGGGTAATCCAATGAATAAGAACTTCTCTAATTTGATACTTTATCATTAACTTAACTGAGTTTTATAACTCAAGGGAAGGGAATGAAAATTAAATTCTACCGCAGTTTTCTGCTGTTGTCCGGACTTTTATTAAGCTATTGGAGCGTGTCTGGTCAGCAAATTTCTAAAGAATATTTACTATTGCTCACTCGCGAATGGAAAGGCGATCGCTTTGAAGATGGTCGTCCCAAAGTCTCTGATGAAATCCTTGAACGAATGAAACTGGTGACCCTGGAAGAAGCCTGGGCTGTTTGTCGTAACGAAGGGTATAATTATCAGTACGAAGATGGATGGATGGTTATCCATCCGGAACATGTGTTGGTTGGACGGGCGGTGACGGCTACGTTTATGCCGGGAAGACCCGACGTGCAACGCGCAATTGATGATAAGGGACATAACGAAGACGGGAGAATTAAATCACAAAATGCCTGGCCGGTGGCAATGCTCGTGCAAGGTGATGTGTATGTCGGTGATAATTTTGAAGCGCATGTCGATGGTCCCACTATCGGAGATAATGTCGGTAATGCCATTTACACCAATTCCGGTAATGGTATTGTGTATAATGGAGCAATCCGTGACATAAACGGATTAAACGAAATAGAGGGATTTACAGCTTTTGTTCGCAGTTATCACCCGTCGCATCATCTTAATAATCCCGATCGCAGGTTAAATACCACCCTGGTTGGATTAAACCAGCCGACCCGTATCGGTCAGGTGATGGTGATGCCGGGAGATGTTGTTCTGGGAAGAGATGGAGGGGTGATATTTATTCCACCCCAGTTGGCGGAAAAAGTAGTGACCACGTCAGAGGTGGTACGTCTCAGGGATATGTTTGGACATCAGCGAATCCGGGAGAAAAAATACTCGGCAGCGGAAATTGACAATCGTTGGTCTGATGAGATTGAGAAGGATTTTTCGCAATGGCTTAATGAGCATATTGACGAACTTCCAGTGGCCAAAGAACAAATCCAAAAAATCCTTGAATCAAGAACCTGGTAAAATAATATTATGCAAAAGAATGCAAGACGCTCATTTTTAAAAAAGAGTGCATGGCTTAGTGCACTGCCTCTGGCCACACCATTTGCTCAGACCTACGAAGAGTCTATCGAAAAGACCAGTTTATCATCTTCGCCTTCCGATCTTAAGATTACCGATATTAAGTGTGGTTTTATCCGCGGTGGCAATGGTCTGTTCGTTAAAATTGAAACTAACCAGGATATTTACGGTTGCGGAGAAGGTGTAGATGCTACTGTAGGATCCTATCATCTGGTCAAACGGTTTGCCCGGATGATGAAAGATAAAAGTCCCCTGAATGTACATCGTTTGTTTGAGGATATTCGTAAAGCCGGTGTCTTTAGCGGTGCCCAATCGGGCATGTATGTGGCTACGATGTCTGCTGTGGAGGCAGCCTTGTGGGATTTGGCGGGAAAAGCACTGGGTCTACCGGTGTATCAGCTACTAGGGGGTAAATTTCGCGATAAGATAAGAGTGTATTGTGATACGGCATTGTATCAGAATAATTTGCCAACTCCGGAAGACTTTGCGGAAAACGCCACGAAAGCTAAAGAAATGGGATTTAATGCCATTAAATTTGATTTAGATCAACGAAATGACCCGGCAAAATATGATTTGTACAATTGGACGGCGAGTCCGGGTGAACTGGAGCGTATGTACGATCAAATTGCTGCAGCCCGTAATGCTGTCGGACCATATATCGATATTTGTGTGGATATGCATGGACGATACGATACCACCACTGGCGAGCGGGTAGCCAAATTGCTGGAACCACTTAATGTGATGTGGTTGGAAGAACCGATACCGGCCGAAAATATCGATGCTTACCAAAAAATAACCGCCTCTACTACTACCCCGATATGTGCCGGAGAAAATATTTATCTCGCTTATGGATTCAGAGAAGTACTCGAAAAAGGAGCGGTCGATATTATTATGCCGGACCTGCAAAAAGCCGGTGGTTTAGGAGAAGGTCAACGAATAGCCAATCTAGCCAATTTGTATTATGTGCCTTTTGCACCGCACATGGTAGCTTCCTATCTTGGGGCGATGGCTTCAGCCCATTGTTGTGCCTCTGTGCCTAATTTTATGATACTCGAATGGCAGATTTATTTTCATACCAATCCAATGTTTGACGAAATTGTTATTTATGACGACCCTAAAATTGAAAATGGATTTATTACGCTTTCCGAAAAACCGGGTATTGGCGTAGATATTAATTTTGAAGGTATGCGTAAATATGCCACCGAAGGGATGCCCTTTTTTGAATAACGAATCAATGTTTTATGGCTCTTAGCTATTTTTAGTGGGTAATCCATATGTCGATTAAAAATTAATCTCGTAAATAATATTAGTTTAATCGCCTCTTCACCCCTCTGACTCCCCTAAAAGGGGAGGACCAGCCCTCCGCCGTTGCGAGATTACTATTCACCCTGATTTGACATTTTAAGACCTGCTTTCTTTGGG
>JAGQWV010000084.1 GCA_020437045.1 Saprospiraceae bacterium
TTTTTGATCAAGCAAAAAGCGAAAAACTACTACTAGGTATCTTAGTCTTGGTAAGTTTTTTTCATTTACCCACTAAAAATGAATAAGAACCGAAAAAACATACTCAGACAGGTAATAGCAGAGCCATGAGTTAAGATATCTCTATGAGTAGATTTATCCTGATCCTACAAGTTTGAATTTCTCTCACCTCTGGGTAATGATTCGGTAGGGAACCCACAATATTTAAGCACTGTTATTATATCTTTGATCAACTTATTTTGAAACTAAGTCGCTTTTATGCCGAAACATAATATCATGTTTATGTTGATCAGTCTAATACACCTGCATTGTGTTAGCCATCGACAGCCTCAGAGTCCTCATCTGGTAATCCAACTCGAAAAAACAGGATGTCGCGGTTTCTGTCCGGTGTACAAACTTTCCATTTATTCGGACAGGACTGTACATTTTGAAGGTATTGCTCATACCGGGGTGACCGAAGCCAATTTGCAATTAGATGAGAAAGCATATCAAATGTTATTGGATTCTTTTAAAGAGGAAAGATTTGTGCAACTTGATAGTGCTTATGTTAAACCGGTCGCTGATTTTCCTTTTACCTATCTGAGTTTTTCCGAAGAAAGTGGTACAACCCTTAAAAAGGTTTCGGTCCGGGGTAATGGTCCCGAAGAATTTGAGCGATTGGTCTATTTGACCGAAAAAATCGCTTATGAACAAAAATGGTTATCGAATAAAGACACCTCGGTCGATTCGATCCGGGAGATCATTGTTGAATTAGTGCCCGGAAGTGCCCCGGAAGAATTAGTCAGTCATTTTGCCGAGGATAATCTCATTTTTATCAAAAAAATTACCCCCAACCAACCATACTTCCTATTTAGCGTAACCAGTGAACATCCTGATGACCTACTGGAATTGATTCGTAAAGATCATCTGGTCAAATCAGCACAGTGGAATCATAAGCTTAAAAAACGATCAAATTGATATTTCCAAATTCAACCTTTCCGGATATGTATTTTAAACTCATATTTACTGTTATCATCTTGGTCATTACGCATCTATATTCATGGAGTCAGAATCCCGATACAACTAATTTTGAAACTTTCGATTATATGCATGAAGGAGAAAAATATGTCATGCAGCAATATTTCCTCGTATTTATAAAACGAGGGGAAAATAAATCGGCATCGCCGGAAGAAGCAAAGGAAATTCAGGCGAAGCATCTGGCTTATTTGGGAGGCCTTTACGAAAAAGGTTATATCTGCATGAATGGACCCTTTGGTGATGACGGAGAAATCCGTGGAGCTACCATTTATCGGGTTTCTTCTGCCGATGAAGCACTTCGTCTTGCCCAGGGGGATCCGGCCGTTGAAGCCGGTATTTTCACCGTCGAAGCTCATCCCTGGTGGTTAGCAAGAGGTACCGGTGTGCGGTGACCTGCATAAAAAATCCATCAGAGGCTAACGGAGCTGGCATATGGGAAATATGCTAAGGATTGACAGACTTTCATTTTAAAACAGCCATCTGAAAATCCTCTAATTATCCAATCCATCTTTTTCCCTTATATTAGTATGAGTTAGATCTAACATCATAGCATGTCGAACAATCGACTCCACGACTATTGGCAACTTTTTATTTGCAAGGCCGATAAGTATTCACTACAGTGGATATTTCAGGAACTGTATGCTGATCTGTATCGCTATGGACTGCGTTTTGTCGATAACGAAGAAGACATTAAAGATGCGATTCAGGACATCTTCGTGAACCTATGGAGCTATCGAAAATCACTATCTGACCAGGTGAATGTAAAACCATACTTAATGGTATCGTTGCGGCACCAATTGATCAAGTTGAAAGGTAACGTAAGATTTGACCTCCTCACCTCTGATCACGAAAAATTATTAAAAGAGGACGTACCACTAGACAGCATGGATCCGCTGGTAAAAAAAACCATTATTTCCAAAGTAAATTCACTGCCGGAAAGGCAGCGTGAAATACTTTATCTGAAATACTTCCAGGAACTAAGCTACCAGGAAATAGCAGAGATTATGAATATACAATACCAATCTGTTGTAAATCAGGCACACCGGGCCATCAATAAGCTTCGACAAGATCAACAACTCTGTCGTCTGCAGTGGAATCTCAGCTACTAAAAAAAGAATTTTAAAAAAATATCCAGATCGAAGGGTATAGAAAATTCATTTTCCGCTCCTGATTATATCATCCGGATGACATTAGAAGAACAGGAAATCCTGAAATCCGGATATAACGCCTATGGAACGAGAAAATTTAGCGGAAAATCAATCTTTTATCAATTGGGCAACCGGTCAAAACGAAAAGGATGTTCAATTTTGGGATAATTACCTCGCTAATCATCCTGAAAAAGCATCTGAAATGATGCATGCACGAGGTAAAATATTATCCGGCCGGAATTACGATTTATCAAGTACTCATACATTCGATCTTAATTTCGAATGGGAAAACGTCCAAGCGAAAATACTGACTTCGGACAGACAAAAATCACGCAGGAAAGTATTGGCACTGCTATCAACAGCCGCTGCCATTTTACTGCTTTTCTATATCATTTTCCCATTTTCCTCTAAGTCAGCTATTTCTTCAGCCATAACCCAGATAGACTCCACGAAACCGGGCGAAATTCGCACAATCACCTTATCCGATGGGACCCTGGTCACGCTAAATGGTAATTCTTCGATTACCTATCCTCAGAACTTGGATAAGGTCGCCCAGCGTCTCGTAAGCATTACTGGGGAGGTATATTTCGAGGTTCAACATAACGATACACCCTTTCGGGTGGATATGAATCATGGAAAAGTAACCGTACTCGGAACAAAATTTAACGTAAACGCCCGAACTTCCCAACCCCGAATCAGTCTGGTCGATGGAAAGGTTAATGTCCAAGCTCCTTCGGGCGAAGAATTAATCTTGCTGCCTGGACAATCAGCAGATATTGGATCGAAAATACGAATGTCGACCTCGGATGTTGTCGCAATATCCAGTTGGAAAGATCACCTCTGGACTTTTAAAAACACCCCGCTCACACAGCTGATTGAAAAACTGCATGACGATTTCGGCATTACCGTACATGTCAGCGATACATCGATCAAAAACAGGGTAATATCCGGTAACCTATACACCGAGAATCTTGACCTACTATACAAAGCTCTGGAAACCATGCTGGATATCCGAATTGAACAAGGGAAGCAAAGTATCACCCTATTGCAAAAGTAACCTATGAAGCAATTTTTACTATTATTCACCACCTTCCTTCAGATTCTTGTGGTCCATGCTCAGTCAATGGATCAGGGGATCACAGCACATCTTCCTCGAAACAGAGAAAGTCTCGAACAGACCCTGGAAATGATTATTCAAAAGAAGGCAATTAATATTCTGTTTGAAACATCTGTAGTCAAAGGTAAATATGTGGAGGGGCCTGTCGACTATGATCAGACCCCAGAACAACTACTGAGCGCTACGCTCGATCAATTTCAGATTGACTATAAACAATTGGATAGCCGGAATTATGTATTGACAAGAAAAAAAATTCAGTCTCCAAAGGTAATTACCTACCAGACAACCGAACCTGAAGTTGATTCAGAAGTGGCAGATCAGATGATAATCGAAAAATCACTGGAGGGAATTGTCCTGGATAGTAAATCGAAGGAACCCCTGATTGGTGTTTCCATTTCCGTAAAGGAATTTCCCGATATGGGCACAACGACCGATATCGATGGTTCATTTTCTTTGAGCGTTCCGGACGAAGCAAAGTCATTGGTATTTTCTTATATCGGCTATGAGTCGTTGGAAGTTTCCGTCGAAATCGATCAGCCGATGGAAGTATTGTTGAATGTTTTAGTCAATCAGCTCGATGAGGTGGTAGTCACCGCCATCGGTATTGAAGCAAATAAACGAGCCCTGGGCTATTCGATCAGTGAATTATCCGGGGATGACATTCAGAATAGCAACGAAGCGAACCTCGTTAGCTCACTAAGTGGCAAGACCGCGGGCGTTCTGGTTACTTCAGCTTCGGGATCTCCCGGAGCCAGTGCCAATATCCGTATCCGGGGTAACAAGTCCATTAATGGTAGTAATCAACCACTTATTATTGTGGATGGTCTCCCGATTGATAATACCTCCTCAGGCAATGGAAGTGTAGGTGTAGATGTATCCAATCGGGCCATTGATATAAATCCCAATGACATAGCCTCCATATCTGTATTAAAGGGTCCGGCGGCAACGGCCATGTACGGTATCCGCGCTGCGAATGGTGCGCTGGTCATCACGACTAAAAAAGGCCAGGAAGGAAAACCGGTAATTAATGTCCGCAGTTCATACGGTCTCTCTGAAGTCAATAAAATGTTTGAGCGCCAATTTATCTACGCTCAGGGTACCTATACGGGCGGTGCATCCGTCTACAGGGGTCCGGAGACCGGGGAGGCAAATAGCTACGGACCACCGCTTACTGACCTGGAATTTGATGGTGATCCGGCCTACCCTTATGACCGGAATGGGCGCCTGGTATCCCTTGGTACGGGAAATGGTAAACCGGCAATTTTGTATGACCCCGAAGGTGATTTCTTTGACACCGGAATCACTCTGGACAACAATGTTTCGGTGTCTGGAGGTAATGAACGATTACGCTACTACACGTCATTGGGGTCTCTTACCCAGAAGGGTGTCGTACCCACTTCTACCTGGTCCCGGTATTCCTTCAAAGGTAATTTCGATATATCCTTAAATGAACGTTTTACCATCTCCACAAATACCAGTGTGGTTAAGTCTGGGGGTGACCGCAAGAACAGGGGAAATGCACTGTCTGGTGTGAGTATCGGCTTATACCGTACACCTATCAGCTTTGATAATGGCAATGGCCTCAAAGGCCGGGAAGCTGCCGATTTTCCCGGTGCCTACATTTTCCCTGATGGCCTTCAGCGGGCATACCGGGGATCCGATCGATATGACAATCCCTATTGGAGCATCAACCGTGTACCATTTACCGATGATGTAAATCGTATTATTCAGGGAGTAGGCCTTGCGTATCAAATTTTAGATGGATTGACTTTATCCTACAAAGTAGGGATGGATCACTATTCTGATAAACGAAATGCTGCCTGGGATATTCACAGTGGCTCAGAGACCAATGGTCGGGTAGAATACCGTTCTATTTTATCTACCGATCTCAATTCGGATCTATTACTGACCTTCGACCATCATCTTAATGAAGACTTCAATATCACGGCTACATTGGGTCATAATATCTTTTCATCCAATTACAATGTCCGAAGTACTAATGGACTAGAACTCACAAAACAGGGCTTTTATCATATAAGTAATGCCATCAATGTAGAATCGAACGAGACCATCGCGAGAAGAAAATTATTTGGTGTATTTGCCGATGTAAAAGTCGGTTGGAAAAACATTGCCTATCTTAATTTTACCGGAAGAAATGATTGGTCGAGCACCCTGCCTCAAAAGAATAATTCATTCTTCTACCCCACGGTGAGTATGGGATTGGAAGTAACGGAAATGCTCGGTATCACGGATCATCCCATCCTCTCCTATGGAAAAATCAGAGCCTCCTTTGGTCAGGTGGGTAACGATGCCGGCATTTACCTCACCGAAAATTATTATCAGCAAGCCGTGGCCGACGGAGATAATCTGCTGCCAGGAAATGACTTTCCCGCTTTTGGAACAAATGCCTTTGAACGGTCATTGGTACTTGGTAATGCCGATCTAAAAGCGGAAAAAACGACTACTTTTGAGCTAGGTGCCGATCTGAAACTTTTCCTGGGTCTGGCCGATCTCGACTTCACGTACTATCGTGCGACCACCAATGACCTGATTGTCGAATCGCAGGTTTCTGCAGCATCGGGGTTTACCATTGCTCCGGTAAATGCCGGGGAGATTCTAAATGAAGGTATTGAAGTAGTACTGGGGCTAAAACCTATCCGGAAGGGTCCTTTCCGCTGGAGCGCTGATTTAAATTTCACCAAATCAAAGAACATTGTTACGGAATTGCCGGAAGGGATCGAACAGATTTCCCTGGCCACATTCTCTGCCCTGTCGTCACTAATTGTTGAGGGACAACCCTATGGTGTCTTAGTCGGAACAGCCTACCGGAGAAATGAATCCGGTCAGTTAATTATCGGTCCCGATGGTTGGCCACTGGTCAATCCTGAACAAATTAAAATTGGTGATCCCAACCCTGATTGGATTGGCGGAATACGTAACACTTTTAGCTATAAGGGCATAACCCTTTCTGCTTTATTGGATGTGCGTAAAGGCGGTGACATATGGAATGGTACCCGGGGTGTACTTAACTATCTGGGCACTGGCTACGAAAGTGGTAGAGACCGTCAGGTCACCAATTATGTGTATGACGGCGTACTGGAAAGTGGTGAAACCAATACCCAGGCAGTCGACTTTGCCAATCCAGCCAATGGCACCGGAGGCATTAAATGGCGGCGCAATGGTTTTCTTGGTTTAGCCGAAGATAATATCGAAGATGGGGGTTGGGTCCGGTTACGCGAGCTGACGCTGGCCTACAATCTGCCACAATCCTGGCTGGAAGAGATTCATTTTGAAGGTGCCACCATTGGACTGAGCGGTCGAAACCTTTGGCTCATGACCGATTACACGGGAGTCGATCCGGAGACCAATCTGCGCGGTGATTCAAACGACACTGGCTGGGACTATTTTAATTTACCTAACACCCGATCTTATTCGGTCTCGATAAATCTAAAGTTTTAAATCATGCGGTCTGAAAGATATACGATGAAGGACAATCAAAACAAAAGCTACGCATTGATCCTTGTCCTGATAGGAATCTTACTTGGTTTTACGCAATGTGACTTTGGTGATCTCAATATCGATCCCACTCGTCAGGACGATGCCAGTGTCCGGGAGATCCTTCCTTCTGCCATGGTTCAAACGGTTCGCAATACAATGAGTATTGGTGGCAGGGTTGCCGGAACCTTGGTTCAACATTTTGAGGGTACGGAGGCACAACCTTTGAGTTATAATAATTATCTGATCGACGAACAAACCTTATCAGATTTCTGGGAAACAGGCCTGTATGCCGGAGCCATGAAAGACTGCCAGATTATCATTGACAAAGCCGAGATTGAAGGACAACCCCATTATGAAGGAATCGCTAAAGTATTGATGGCTTATAACCTGGGAATTGCCACCAGTTTCTGGGGTGATATTCCATACCGCCAGGCGTTGAAAGGCACGGAAAGTCTCAAGTCAACCTACGACACACAAGAGGAAATCTACCAAAGTATTCTTCAACTATTAGATGAAGCCATTAACGCATTTGAGATGCCCTCCGTCATTGGTGGTCCTTCCAACGATGATTTAATTTTCAATGGGGTGCCAGCTCTATGGATAAAAACTTGTCATGCGTTGAAGGCTCGTTATCTTTTGCATCTGTCAGGAAAAGATCCCGGCCATTTCAGTAACATTTTAGCTGAAATAGAACAAAGCTTCTCCAATGCTGGTGAGCAACCGGATTTTCATTTCGCAGACAGTGACAATGAAAGTAATCCCCTTGCCTTATTTGGTAAAGAGCGACCACAGCAAATGGAGATCGGGGTTGCATTAAAACGAATAATGACAACCAACAATGATCCGCGGCAGTCAAAGTATTGGGTAGAAGTACAGGGTAAAGATGAAGTCTATCTAACGGATAATCCGGATCTGATACGGGCCCAACGCAATTCTCCAATTCCACTCATATCATATAGCGAATTACTGTTTATTCAATCGGAAGTGTTGGTGCGAACAGGAGCTTCAAATGCGGCCCAGGTATTCTCCAAAGCGATCATTGCCAGCATGGAGGCTTGCGAAGTCATTCCAGCCTTATACAATCCGTATCTGGCATTTAATGGCGGGCTTCAATCCTCCCTCTCAAATGAAGAAAAAATTGAAAAAATAATTAATGAAAAATTTGTGGCCTCCTTTGCCCAAAATCCTCACGAAGCATGGATTGATCAGCGACGTACTGGTTTTCCACAACTGGAAATACCTCAAAATGCCAATTCCAGCTTAAATCCTTCTTTGACTATTCCGAAAAGGGTAGTCTATCCAATAGGAGAGCGTACTACAAATTATAACCATTACCAGGAAGCTATTACCCGGCAAGGTGGTCACTTGATGGACATCACTCCCTGGTTATTTAAATAAACGAAATAATGCCATTCACTAAAATATATTCGTCATGAGAAAAAAACTACTAAACATTCTTTTTATCGCAACTATGCTCTTGCCAATAGGCTTGTCTGCGCAAATTTCTGATCTGATCTTTTCCGAATACGGTGAAGGATCCTCTTTCAATAAATATCTGGAGCTGTATAATGGTACCGGAAAACCTCTGGATCTAAGTCAATACAGTATCTGGAAAATCACTAATGATGGTTTTTGGTTTGAAAGGGATTTTCCTCTATCCGGATTTCTGCTGGATGGTGAAACCTATCTGATTGTTCACCAGGATGCCGATTCCACTTTGCTGTCACGCAGAGATACCATAGGACCTCCGGGAGTCGATTTCGCACTGTTTAATGGTAATGAGGCTTATGCTTTAGTGAAATTTATTGATGGTGACACAACCTTCATCGATGTCATTGGAGTCGAAAGTGGTACGGAAACTCCTGAAAATTGGGATGTCGCCGGAGTTGACGGTGCCGGCGCTGAACACACCTGGGTTCGGAAGCCCAATATTTGCAGCCCCAATACTGATTGGGCAAGCAGTGCGGGTACCAACAGTGACGATAGTGAATGGATCGTCTATGATCAAAACTACTGGGACGATGCGGGTGTCCATACAACCACCTGTACTGCCCCTCAACAGGATTTGACCAGTGAGCTCTTTTTTAGCGAATATGGTGAGGGCTCTGAGAGTAACAAATATTTGGAATTGTATAATGGCACAGGAAATGATGTCGATCTCAGCAATTACACAATCTGGAAAATAATAAATGATGGCAATTGGTTCGAAAGAGAATTTCAACTGACGGGCATCCTTGCCAATGATTCTGTCTATACCATAGTGAATCAGGATGCCGGACCTGAACTGGCCGCAATCCGCGATACTACGGGTCCGATTTCTCCTGAATTTGCATTGTTTAATGGAAATGAAGCTTTTGCCCTGGTGAAGATTACCGGACCGGATTCGACGGATAGAGTGATCCTTGATGTGATTGGCATCGAGTCTGATACGGTGGTACCGGAAAACTGGGATGTCGCTGGTGTAGTCGGTGCTGGTGCCGAACATACCTGGGTACGTAAACCAACCGTTTGCGGTCCAAATGCCGACTGGGCCAGCAGTGCAGGAACTTCCGCAGATGACAGTGAATGGATTGTATACGATAGCAATTATTGGGACAATGCCGGCAAACATACCTTTGCCTTGGCACCAGCACCACAATTTGCAGAATTGCCTGAATCAAGTGCAGCATCATGTGGAAACATTCCTGACGCTGCTCCATCACTTTTAGTTACCTACTACGGGAAAAACGGATTACCATACACTACCGAAGTTCAAGCTCAAATTGGGGGTGCTTATAGCCAATGTGGGGGAGAAATTGCCTATCTATGGACTTATACTGATGAATGTGGCAGAACAGCTGCTACCAAACAAGAAATCATCGTTGCCCCAATTCCCCAGGCAGAATTTATGAATGTTCCCGAAGATGTTACCGTCGACTACGAAAATATACCAGCACCTGACTCTCTATTCTATACCAACGGAGAATCCGATAGCTGTGCCATTTCAGGAAGTGTGATGCCGGTGATCGTTGATAATTCTTCACCTTGTGGTGGTTCATTGACCTATACCTGGTCCTTCACAGATGCCTGTGACCGTACCACAACGGTCAGTCAGAAGATTACCATCAATGGAGAAGGAGGTAAAGCCAGCGAACTGTTTATCTCTGAGTACGGTGAAGGATCTGGTAACAATAAATATCTCGAATTGTATAACGGTACTCCCTCCGAAATAGATCTTAGCAACTATACCTTGTGGAAGATAACCAACGAGGGAAATTGGTTTGAGGCAGAATTCCGGCTGACCGGGGTTCTGGGTTCGTGTCAGACTTATTTGATTGTAAACCAGGATGCCGATGAAACACTTTCGGCGTTGGCTGACACCACCGGACCTACAACGCCTAATTTTGCATTGTTTAATGGTAATGAGGCTTTCGCCCTGGTGAAAATTACCGGGCCCGATTCAACCGATCGTCAGATATTGGATGTCATTGGAGAGGAAAGTGGTGATACTGTACCAGACGTCTGGTCCGTAGCCGGTGTTGAAGGTGCCGGAGCCGAACATACCTGGGTCAGGAAGTCTACCATCTGTGGACCCAATGCCGATTGGGCATCCAGCGCAGGTACCAATGCAGAAAACAGCGAGTGGGTGGTATACGATGCCGATTACTGGGATGATGCCGGAAAGCACAACAATGAATGTGCTGGCAGCAGTGAATACTCAGATGCTACCGAACTATTTTTCTCCGAATATGGAGAGGGATCCAATAACAATAAGTACCTCGAACTATACAATGGCACGGGGTCTGATGTCGACCTTAGCGAATACACGATCTGGAAGATCATCAATGATGGTAACTGGTTTGAACGAGAGTTTGAAATGGAAGGAATCTTACCAAACGGAGAAACTTATATGATCGTAAACCAGGCAGCTGATGAATTTCTGGCATCCATCAGAGATACGACCGGACCAGTAACTCCGGAATTTGCCTTGTTTAATGGTAATGAAGCCTTTGCATTGGTGAAGAAAACCGGTCCAAATGCCGAAGACCGGGTAATCCTGGATGTAATCGGTACCGAAAGTGGTGATATGGTTCCAGAACTATGGGATGTTGCCGGAGTTGTTGGCGCAGGTGCTGAACATACCTGGATCAGAAAACCCACCATATGTGGCCCTAATGACAACTGGCCATCCAGCGCAGGGTCCAGTCCAGAGTCCAGCGAATGGATAGTCTATGATCAGGACTACTGGGATGATGCCGGAAAACATACATTTTTGTGTCAGTTGATGACCGCTGATTCCGTCTCGATTACCTTTCAGGTAGACATGAGTCAAGCCACTGTTTCTGCCAACGGCGTGCATATCACCGGCAGTTTTCAAAACTGGGATCCAGCGGCAACCCCAATGTCAGATAGTGATGGTGATGGTGTATATGTATACACCGCAACCCTGCCTGCCAACATGACCTACGAATATAAGTTCGTTAATGGTAATGCTCTCGGAATGGAGGAGGCAGTACCCTCCGCTTGTGCTCAAAACAGTAACCGATTTGTCGAAGTGGGAAATCAGGATATCGTGATTGATCCGGTATGTTATGCATCTTGTGGTATCTGCCTGGGTGTCTTTGATGTGACCTTCAGAGTCGATATGAAGGCGGAAGCAGTATCCACGAATGGCGTCCATTTGGCCGGTAATTTCCAGGGCTGGGATCCCGCGGCTACAGAGATGACTGATCCGGATGGTGACCTGATCTATGAAGTGACACTTCCTTTAAGTGGTGGAAATACTTACCAATATAAATTCATAAATGGAAATGCTTATGGCGAAGATGAGTCTGTGCCAGAAGAATGTGCCGTTGATAACAACCGGGTGTTGGAAGTCGATACAGCAGACCTGGTTACAGATGCTTTCTGTTTCGGGAGTTGCTTGGCCTGTGATGCCAATAGTATCTACGACGTCAAGTTGGATAATAGTCTCAGTGTTTATCCCAACCCAAATAATGGGATATTTACTTTGCAATTTTCACTAAGCCAGTCCGACCAGATTCGCATTTCCACATACAATAGTTTAATGCAGAAAATGAGTAATCAAGTACTTTCTCTGGCGCAGGGAGCCCATATCATTCCAATGAATTTAAACCAAACTCAAGGTTTGATTTTCTTGAAAATTGAAACCAGCAAAGGGATCGCCGTTCGTCAAGTGATAATTCAATAAAGTAGATTATTTTATATTCCAGCAAGTCCGGTGGTTTCAATAAATCATCGGACTTATTTTTTCTTATATTTTTGATTGTGAAATATATCAGTCTTTTCTTACTGCTCATAAATCACCTCAATGCTCCGGCACAGCGCGTGTTATTTGGAAACCTTGAGAACTATCTCTCGGATTTTATCGAGACGCTACCGATTTCCGGTTCAAATGTATATCATGACCCATCATTCACAGAACAAGAAAATCTCAGCCTGGCCATAAAATTACTTTATCAGGGACATTTGCCAGAAGCTCAGGAAATGGCTATAGATGCAGGTTATGAAATAATTCGATATGTTGATAATAGTCAGGAAAAAAATCGGGAATTTTATGGGCTTCAACCGGTTCCGGGTGGAACAAACTATTGGGGGATATATTTTCTTAATCCTCAGGGATGTCGCAACCTGATTTTACAATGTCCCCACCCAAGACTTGATACGAACACGGGAATGCAGGGTGCCTATATTTTTACCCACCTTGATGTAAAGGGATTAATGATCAGTGGTACACATCGTTGCAATAGCATTGCCCCCTCTTCATGCTCTGGCACCACTTCCGTATGTGGAGCTAATGGTCCATATCGCATTTCCGACATTGCCCACAACGATCGAAGTATTTTTCAGCAAATTACGCAAGCCCTCAAGGAAGAAATAAATCCATTTTTCTTGCAACTACACGGATTCGCCAAACTCACGGGAGATCCGAACCTAATCATAAGCAATGGCACGCGATCAACACCCGAAGAAGATCCTATTATTAAATTATCTGGTGCACTATCGGTAATTGATCAAACTTTGACCTATAAAATTATTCATATTCACCATGACTGGACCAGATTAACAGCATTTACCAATACTCAGGGAAGGTATTTAAATAATAGCACCAACCCCTGCCTGGAGAATGCAACATCTAGTTCTGGAAAATTTATTCACATCGAGCAAGAATTTGATCGCTTGAGAAAAGATGAAGCTGGGTGGGAATTAATGCGGCAAGCCCTGGAACAAACCTTCGACTGTGAAATCACAACCGGTCATTACCATCATCAGGAAATCCCCATCGAAATTGCCATAGAAAATGATCATTTCACTTTACATACCGATGATTCACACACGCTTTGGGTCGAAGTCTATATGATCGACGGACGTCAACTTATCAATCAACCGTTGGTAAATGATGAATCTATATGGGTTCCGGATCAATCAATTTTAATTTTAATTGTCCGAGACAGAAATAATAAAAACATTTATTACCGGAAAAAAATATGGGTTCCCTGATGAATAAAATTCTATTTTTATTTCTCGGCTACAAGAATTATTGCTCTTCAGAGTGAGAAATAATGGTCCTTGGTCACATTTAGTGGGTACTGCTAATTTTAGATGGGAGAAGTATTTAATTCTGTTTGTTCATAGTCATAATTAGTGGGTTGATGAAGTACCATGAAGACCCCTAAATCCCCTAAAAGGGACTTTTGGTACTGCTCCCAAAGAAAGCAGG
>JAGQWV010000085.1 GCA_020437045.1 Saprospiraceae bacterium
TAAAAATTCATCAATAGGAAATTGTGTCTCTACCAGGACCTGGCGCATCACACTTCCAACCAATCCGGTGGCTCCGACAACTGCTACTTTCATGTTTTAGTAATATTATTGTATTTTACTCACAAATAAACTTTAAACTCCATCAGACCTTCTATCAAATTTCGAGTTTAAAAAATGGAGGGCAAAGATAAGTGGTAATTACTTTATCCACCCCTAATTTTCTAAATGAAATTATTACTCATTTTGTTGGCCGTAGTGTGTGGCACCCATTCCCTGAGTTCTCAGATCATTGATGACTTTGCGGATAACGATCTAACGGTGAATCCGGAATGGTATGGAGATATTTCAGATTTTTCTACCAATGAATTGGGACAGCTCCAGCTTCATGCTACCAGTGCCGGATCATCGGCCATCTTTCTTCCCATTCCTTTCACTGGTGACAATCTCACTTATAGCCTGGATTGCTTTCTCGATTTCAGCCCTTCTGATAATAATGTACTCACTCTATTTGTCGAATTGGATACCACCGATCTTACCATAGCCAACGGCTATGCCATACAACTGGGGCAATCCGGAAACCAGGATCCACTGGAGTTTATCCAGCTGATCAATGGCGAGATAACCGTATTAGGGTCCGGTGAGCACCAATACACAGATAATCCTGCTTTCCGTCTCCAGGTTCACCATATCGGAAATCAATGGACGATCAGCTCTGATTCACTCCCCTTTGATCAACGATTTACAACTGAACTACAAACTACAGCACCCTTGCTTCCAAACCAGGCTAATTATTTTGGAATCATGTGCTCATTCACCAGTACTCGCACCGATAAATTTAGATTTGACAATCTTGCCATCACTCATGCTAACCTTTATGACAGTGCTCCAACCATTGTTGGTGTGGAAATATCAGCTCCTGATGAACTGATTGCAGAATTTAGTGAAATCCTGGATCAACAATCGGCTGAAAATCCTCAAAACTATAAAATAATGCCCGCGGTCGCCCAGGTAATCCAGGCAACATTACTTGCCGATCCGACACTGGTGCAGCTAACTCTGAATGAGGATTTACCGGCAGGTGAATACACCATTATAGTTGAAGGAATAAAGGACCAGTCGGGACACGATACAATAAGTCAATTGCGATTTGCCAATACTGGCGCCACGCAACTGAATCCTTACGATGTTGTGATTAATGAAATTTTCGATGATCCTACACCAAGTATCGGCTTGCCCGATGCTGAATATTTGGAATTATTGGTGCGAAAGGATGGGCTCAATCTTTCACAACTAGAACTTACGATTGGTTCGAAATCTGTTAACCTCCCAGATTTGGCTCTCCGGGAAGGGGATTATATAGCTTTATATGATTTGAATGATAGAGAAAAGTTTACGGAAATTGAAAATAGCATCGGCGTTATAGATCTCCCTACACTGGTTAATTCCGGAAATCAACTCCAGTTGACCCGGTCAGATGGCTTGCTTATTCACACTATAGCATATGATGACAATTGGTATCGCGACCGGAGAAAAGCGGATGGAGGGTGGTCACTGGAACAAATTAATCCCGACTATTCCTGTGCAATCGCCGAAAATTGGACGGCTTCTGTCAGTCTGGCCGGAGGCACTCCTGGTTATAAGAATGCCACCTACGATCCTCAAGGAGAAATATCGAATTTTCAAATTCAAAATATTGTTCCTCTCGACAGCATAACCATCAGGGTAAGTACAAATCGTAGCCTTCTGCAAACACTGCAATCCGATCAGTTTAGCATATCTGGTGGCCCTCAAGTGCAATCAGTAATTACCGGGGGAGGTAATCACACCGAGATCATTTTAGTACTAACCCAACCTTTGCTCAGAGGTAATTCATACAAGCTCAGCATCTCCGGCATTTCCGATTGTCATGGCAACCCATTGGAAGAAACAACTCACGAGATTTTGATTCCCGAACCGGCAATGGCCGGAGACATAGTTATCAACGAAGTGTTATTCGATCCTTATCCGGGAGGTGAGGATTTTGTGGAACTGTACAATCGCTCATCCAAAGCACTGCTGTTGTCTTCACTAAGGTTGACAAATACGGAAAACTCGACCAGTGTTCAAATCAAAGCACCAATCCTGGTTAGTCCGGGAAACTATGTCGTAGTAACCCCCGATCCATCTGACCTCCGGCGCCGATACCCCGTTGACCATCCGGAGCGGCTTATTGAGAGCGATCTGCCCGCTCTCCCCAATGAGGGAGGCAATATTACCTTATTTGTCACCCGTAATTCACGCACAGAAATCATCGACGCTTTCGACTATTCGAGCGATTTGCATTACTCACTATTGAAAGAGACAGAAGGGGTGAGCCTCGAGCGGATTTCTCCTGAAGCAGCCACGCAAACTTCAGAAAATTGGCATAGTGCCGCTGCTTCCCGGGGTTTTGCCACTCCCGGGGAAGTCAACAGTCAATTTTATTTCCAAATGAATACCTCCCAACAATGGCAACTGAATCCCAGGACGTTTTCCCCGGACGGTGACGGATTCGACGATTATTTATTAATCAATTATTCCGACCTAAAACCAGGAGTCATCGTACACATCAAAATTTTTGATGCAGCAGGTCGATTGATACGGTATTTAGTAAATAATCAAACTGTGGGAACCCATGGATTTTTCCAATGGGATGGGGCAACCGATGCAGGGAAAAAAGCTCCAATAGGTATTTATACTCTCTATATCCAATCTTTTAATGACTCTGGTGAAGTCGAATTAATAAAAGAAAACTGTGTAGTGGCAGCAAGGTTAAATTAACTATTAATTGATTGGAATGGTGGAAAGCTGATTATCTTTGAAGTGATGCTCAAGGCCTTATTTCAAAATCGGATCATCTCTACCCTCGTGATAGTTGGTATGCTTTCTATCACGGCTCTAAGCATCATGAAAACCCCGGATATCATGATTTTGAAGCGGATCACGGCACATGCGATTCAATTTATGTTATTGCTTCTGGGTGCAGGATTATTTTTTCTTGCCATTGATCAAAAAAGGCTGCTTTTTGCAGCCTTTGGATGCGTAGCTGCACTTTGCCTGCACTTCAAAAGAGTGGCTAATATTAGCTTAATCCTGCCGATAAAAACCTCTGAACCCACATTGATGGTAGCCCAGACTTCCACTTCTGACCTGGCTGAGCATTGGCAAAATTCAATCCAGTCGCTCATCCGCTCTAAGGCTGATATTATTTCTATACTCGAATTAACCCCCGATTGGGAAGCATTGCTAACCAAACGCCTCGCCAAAGATTATCCCTACCATGCCCTCAATACCCGTATCGACATTCTTGGTAGCGCCATCTTTTCAAAATTTCCGGTTGTGCATACAGATACATTAAATTTTATGGATGTACCTCACCTGAAATCGGTGGTTGAAATTCCAGGTGGATTACAAACCAGGATCTATAGTTTTAATACGAATCCTCCTTTATTGAGGAATTCGTTACTACAACTAAGGAATGAACTGGGGGAGCTATCTGATGACATCCAGAAAGAGCCGATTCCAGCAATTGCCACAGGAAATTATAATCTTGACCAATTTGCGGATGAGATTCAGGATTTTCGCGCTTCTGCTGATCTGTTAGACAGTCGAAAGACCATGTCTCCTTCCCTATTTACGCCCACTAACCACATCTTCTACAGCAGGTCATTTGAATGCTTGCATTTTGCAAATTTGTACGATACCGCATCTGTTCGGATCGGAATCATTGGCGAATATCAGTTCCTAAAAAACGATGCCGTCGATTCCGATTGAACCAAAAACATGACCTGAAATTTTCATTTCTGCGTAACTGCATTTTACCAATCTTGATGAACTTTTGATGAGCTCACAAGGTTTTTGGGATGTGACGTAAACAAATGTTGTGTCTCTCTATTACCGGACAATTCGCAAAACGCAGATATATTATGAAAAAATTTATTGCATCAATTATAACGCTTTCCATTCCCATCTTTCTAATAGCTCAAAGTGACTACACGATCAATGAAGGAGTGAGAGAAATGAGTCAGGGGGCCAAAAACAGTTTCACCATGTTCATTCCCAATGCCAGTACATCGATAGGGGAAGATATCCTTAAAAAATACTTGAGGCAGTACAAAGGCAAACCAAAGCTGGACAAGAAGACAAATGAATGGTTTTCGGATGATGCCAAACTGGAAACCATCAGTCAAAATACCATTGATATCTATACCAAATTAGAAGAAAATCTTGCCGCTCATGTCTTGGAAGTCACTTTTTGGTACGACCTCGGAGGTGCATTTCTTTCATCTACCGATCACCCTGAACAGATAGCAGCTGCCACTCAATTTATGAATCGCTATGGTGATATGGTAACCGAGGTTTTGATTGAGGAGGAGTTGAAAATGGAAGAAAAGAAATTGAAAGAACTCGAAAGTGATCTGTCCAAGTTGGTAAAGGAAAATGATGATTACCATAAAAAGGTCGATGAAGCACAAGCCCTGATTGATGCACTTAACAAAGACATTCAGGTAAATCTCAATGCTCAAAGTGCTAAACAATCCAATATCGATGATCAGCGCAAGACAATTGATACTGTCAATAACCGGCTAAATCTATACCGGACTAAAATCTAAATTTATCAGTTTTCTATTGTCACGAAATAGGGCACATAGGAGGCCGTGGAAAATACCCATCTTGCGCCGACATGCAAGAAATAAAGACTCATATAAAAAAGGGATAAGCATCAAACTGAGTATTTCAACAGTCTCCTAGCCATTTCCATGCTTCTATGCTCCAAGCAAAGTCTCTTTAGCAACATCCAACACTTTTCTTACTTCTGACATGTCTTCTGCCTGGGCATAGATGCGAAGTACCGGTTCCGTACCAGAAGCCCTGATCAACAACCAGCCTCCATTATCAAGAAAGTACTTGTATCCATCAAGATCTTCTGCTTTCTCTACTTTAATGTCACCAAAAGAAGTGATCCCGGCTTTGCATTTAGCTACGGCCGTTTGTTTTTGTTCTTCTGTCAGATGCAGATCATCCCGGTAATAATCAAATTTGCCCACCTGACTAAATACATCTTCTGTGAGCTCTTTTAGTGATTTGCCCGTCTTTGCCATATATTCCATAAGAAGCAAGCCGGTCCACACCCCATCGCGTTCAGGTATATGGCCCTTCACTGCGATACCCCCTGATTCCTCACCCGCCAACAAAACATCATCCGTAGACATGTATTCTGCGATATATTTAAAACCAATCGGTGTGGTTACATACTCCAGACCATAGATATTGGCCAGTTTTTTCAATTTGTCCGTCACCGAAAAAGAGCAAACAACTTTTCCTGATTTAAGGCCTTTATATTCGACGAGGTACTTCAATAATAACAGGAGAATCCGGTGACTATCGACAAAAACGCCATCTTCATCATACATTCCGATTCGATCCGCATCCCCATCATTTGCCAATCCGAAGGTGAGGTTGTCATCGGTCCGGATCGCTTCTGACAACTGTTTTAAATTGCGATCAATAGGTTCTGGTGCGGTTCCACCAAATCCAGGATTATATTCAGCATGCAGTAAATGAGACTGCGGAAACAGACGCCTCATGACATTCTGCCCAGCACCATACATGGCATCATAAGCCATCTGACCTTGCAAGGGGGCGATCAAAGGCAGATCAAAACTCGATTCAACATGCTTGATATACATATCTTCCATGTCCACAAATGAGATCAAACCGGTTTCCTCCAACTCTACGAGTGTCTTCATTTGTAGCCTGGTAGAATCTGGAATCAAATCCTCAACCTCGGATACTTCTTTGGGTATGGATGGTCCTCCATATTTTGCTTTCAATTTAAAGCCGTTATATGTAGGTGGATTATGACTTGCTGTAATCACGACTCCGAGACCAGCCTGATATTTCACTGCTCCCAAAGATACCATGGGAGTCGATACAAAGTTTTTGTCCATCACTACTTTGATGCCGTAATGACAAAATACGGATGCCGCTGCTGTTGCAAACATTAAGCCTCCGAATCGACAATCATAGCCAATAACTACCTTATCCAATTGCCTTTCCTTCATCCAGAGAGCAGCACCTTCTGAGGTCCTCATTACTCCTTCTACAGTGTAATCATTTGCAATAATTGCTCTCCATCCATCTGTACCAAATTTTATTTTTGCAGGCATAACAGGTATTTTTTACGTTTCGGCTAAAATTAACAATTAGTTCTATATTTACTTAAAATCGGAATAGTTGGTAGACAATTACAGGCACAAGGGTTTGCGAAAAAAACTCGTGGAAACATTAAGACAAAAAGGCGTCAAAGACGAACGAATTCTTTCGGCCATTGGCAAAATTCCCCGGCATTTTTTTCTAGACCGGGCATTTGAAGATTGGGCATATCAGGATGCAGCTTTTCCGATCGGAAACGAACAGACCATCTCCCAGCCGTATACCGTTGCATATCAAACTGACCTTTTGAATATCAAACCAAAAGATAAAATCTTAGAAATCGGTACAGGTTCCGGATATCAGGCTGCCGTATTAGCGGAAATGGGTGCCAAAATTTATACCATCGAAAGGCAGAAAGCTTTATTTGACAAAACGTCAAAATTACTAAAGCAAATGGGATATGGTCATATACGCCTCTTTTTGAAAGACGGAATGGAAGGGCTAGAGCGTTTTGCTCCCTTTGATAAAATATTGGTAACCGCTGCCGCCAAAACAATCCCCGAATCTTTAAAAAATCAACTGGCCATTGGCGGCTTGTTAGTGATCCCGGTCGGGGATGACGATTCTCAAATCATGTATCGACTCACCCGATTGGAAGAAAAAAAATATAAGACAGAAAAATTTGATCACTTCCGGTTTGTCCCTCTGCTAGGAGGAGTAAACCGGTGATTGTTATCAACTTTCCTTAATACTTGATGGGCCACTCCCTAAATTAGATATTACACCGTCTTTGTATTAGTCCTTCTTTTTAATCGAAAAAAAGGTTGCCTTTGTCGAGATAACGCTCATCCTCGCGACTAATCTGTAACCAGGCTAATAACTCAACGTCCATTAAAATGTGACATCACTGATAACCAGCGATTAAAACACATTTGCTCAGCCTTTAAAGAAAAAACTATGAAACACATTTTTACACATTTATTGGTGCTATCTTATTTTTTAACATTTGGTAAAAATGATCCAACAATTAGCGGTACGGTCCTGGATGATCAAGGTCAAGGTATACCTTATGCTACCATTTTACTGCAGAAGAGTATGGATAGCAGCATGGTGAAAGCAGACATTTCCGACGACCATGGTGATTATATTTTCCTCAATGTATCGGCAGGAAACTATTTTATTGAGGTGAGTTACATCGGCTTCAGTTCCGTACAAACGGAGCCATTCGATTTCGATGGTAGAGGAATTTTAAATATCCCTTCCATAACATTAAAATCCCAAGCAGAAGATCTCGCTGAAGTAGTTGTCAAAAGCAGTCGTCCCATTGTAGAGGTACAACCCGATAAGACGGTGTTTAATATTGATGGATCTGTCAACGCCGAGGGAAACAATGCATTGGAGCTACTAAGAAAATCACCAGGGGTAGTGGTCGACAATAATGAAAACCTGATTCTTCAGGGAAAAAATGGCGTACAGGTTTTTATTGATGGTAAAAAGTCACCTCTTAGTGGGGATGATCTGGCAAACTATTTAAAATCTATGCAATCAACAGAAATAGATGCAATTGAAATCATCACCAATCCTTCCGCCAAATACGATGCCGAAGGCAATGCCGGTATTATAAATATACGTCTGAAAAAAAATCAAAATCTGGGATTTAACGGATCTGTAAGTGGAGGTTACCGGTACGCGAAAAATCCGAAATACAATGGATCAGCCGCTATAAATTACCGGGAAAAATATTTCAACACCTTCGGATCTTACAATGTCTACTCCGGCGATAATTCCAGCAATTTCTTCCTGTATAGAGAACAAGGTGGTAATATCTATGACCAAAATAATGAGGAACGATTTCATCATCAAAATCAAAGTTTCAGATTGGGCACAGACTTATTTCTTGACAAGAAAAATACTGTCGGTTTTTTAATTGACGGTACCATGAATACTAGTAATTCCTTAAGCAATAGTCACACAAACATTTCCGGCTTAAACGATGGCATTATCGACAGCTTTCTGCTGGCCAGCAACGCTATGGAAGGCACAAGGGATAACATCAATTTTAATCTTAACTATGCTTACCAGGGCGAGCATGACAAGTCACTAAATTTCGATCTAGATTATGGTTTATATCGAAATAATAATAGTTCTTATCAACCGAATCAGTATCTGGATGCAGATGGTAAAACCGTGTTATTCGAGCGGACCTTTAAAAATGTAACTCCTACCGACATTGATATCTATACGGCAAAGTTAGATTATGAAACAAATTTGGCAGGAGGTAAACTAGCGTTAGGTACAAAAACATCAACGGTCAAGACGGACAATACTTTTGACAATTTCGATATTATCGAAGGTAGTCCGGTAAAAAATGCGGATCGAAGTAATGTTTTTGCTTATAGTGAAAATGTAAATGCAGCCTACAGTAGTTGGCAAAAGAAATTTAATGATAAAATCAACATTAATATAGGGGTCCGGGTGGAGCATACCCACAGTATGGGAGACCTCACTTCTACCCAAAACAGTGCCAACAAGGTGGTGGAAAGAGATTATATCGACTTCTTTCCCTCTGCAGGAATTACTTGGCAATCAAACCAGGACAATAGCTGGAGACTAGCATATTCAAGACGCATTGACCGGCCGAGTTATCAGGATCTAAACCCATTTGAATTAAAATTGGATGAACTAACATTCAAACGTGGAAATCCCTTCCTCAGCCCTCAGTATTCGAATTCGTATGCCCTCACGCACACCTATAAATACACACTGAACAGCACCTTAAGCTACACAATCATTAATGATTTATTTACCGAAATTACCGATGCGGTGGATGACCGTACGACAACGTTGACCAGTGTCAATCTGGCTCAGCAGACCAACCTGGCCTTATCGGTTAGCTATCCATTTAATCTCACGAAATGGTGGAATGTATATACGACATTAACTGCCTACCGAATCCATAATGAAGCTAATCTGGAAGGTAAAATAATTGACCTGAATGCAAATGCATTGAATTTCTACGGACAAAATACATTTTTACTACCAAAAGGATTCAAAGCCGAATTATCAGGCTGGTACAATGCTCCAAGTCTCTGGGGAAACTGGGTGACAAATTCTCAATATGATGTATCAGCAGGAATTTCTAAAAAATTCTGGAACGATGCTGCAACGATTAAAATTTCGATTAGTGATATTTTCTACACCAATGGCTGGGGTGGTGAAAGTAATTTTGGCAACCTGTATATGCGAGGAGGTGGAAACTGGGAAAGCCGGCAAATAAGAGTTAATTTTTCTTATCTCTTTGGCAATAAACAAGTAAAGGCAGCCCGAAGCCGTCAAACCGGAATAGAAGACGAACAAAATCGAGTAAAATAGAATCAGGAAAAAATATCAGGAGAGATTACCTGGGAGGACGTGGAAATACTCAGTTTGATGCGGGAGCCGTCAATCGTTGTTTTTTGACGAGGCGAGACGAAGGAAGATACCGGGTGGTAACTGACTGATGAGCAACGAAGTCAAAAGCGACGAGAACGACTAATTTTCCTTCGTGTAAAATAGTATTGTTTTAGTGTCAGCGTAAGATGGTTATTCCCACACCCTCCCAGACGGTGATCTCTCCTATTTTATTCCCAAGTACAAAAAAGGTCCTTGGTCACATTTAGTGGGTACTGCTAATTTTAGATGGGAGAAGTATTTAATTTTGTTTGTTCATAGTCATATTTAGAGGGTTTATGAAGTACCATGAAGACCCCTAAATCCCCTAAAAGGGGACTTTTGGTACTGCTCCCAAAGAAAGCAGGTCTTAAAATG
>JAGQWV010000086.1 GCA_020437045.1 Saprospiraceae bacterium
TGCAAGAGCCATTCTCTTAAAACCTATTACTTTTCAACTGATCCAGTGCCTGCTTTTTAAACATTTACGGAGTAGAAAATTATGCAGTAGTGCTTTCCAATCATCATTTAATTCTAGCACCTCCCCTCTTCAATGTATTTGATGCGACCTTTATATCTCCTCAAAAGAAATTCCAGATTTTCATGTACTTGCATCGAATCACACGAATCGCTATCCTGAAATAAAATTCCCATCTCTGCCCGAAGCTGAGAACCTTCTAGCTTAACGATCATAGCAACATACATTATAATAACGAATTCATTCTTGAATACCACTTTTGCTTTCCACTGATTCAGGTACAATTATTGTGTACCCAAAGGCTGATAATATGTTGCCTTATAATGGATTACTCTCAAGCTTTTCTTATCATTGCATCTTTCCGGTAAGAAAGACAGATAAACCAATACTCATCAAAGTCTCAGGTATGTCACTTAGGCGTCTGCTCTTTTTTATTTTTCTGTTCAATTTCCATCAACTACTCTCTCAATCTTCAAAGGCAAAACTTGATGATTTTGCCAGGGAGACCGATGCAACAATCACCCTTAGTGCTGCTACCGGAAATCCCGAATTCATACGATTTTCCGGCAACAGACCACTTCTCCTGGGTACTGGCACTCCACTTCAGGCTACAGAAAATTTTATATCTCTATATGCCGGCACGCTGGGCAATCCTGATTTGTCCATTCAATTGGAACATCTTCGTACAGAAGTAGATCCGTTTGGATTCGAGCATATTACTTACCAACAATTCATCAATAAAGTACCGGTTTTCGGAGGTATTCTTAAATGGCATTTTGATCAGGACCGGAAACTTCGGGTATTGAATGGTGTATTTTTAGGTCAAACCAAAATCAATACCATTCCCTCACTTGACCGAGAAACGGCGATAGCCATGGCTGTTGATCAGATTTCATCCCAAATGAAAATTTCCTCCTCCACCCTGTCGGGCACCAGTAAACAGTTGTGTATTTTTCGAAAAGGTTTGATTCAAGGCATACCGGGAGATAACTACCTATGTTATGAAATTGAGGTGCAGTCTGCCGATCATTCTGTTCGTGAATTCGTTTTTATCGATGCACAGGAAGGAACGATCGTGGAAAGATATAGCGGAATCCACAACATCCTCGACCGGAAAATTTATCAAACGAGCCTGAACAATCTCATTTGGCAAGAGGGTGACTCCCAAGATGGTTTAAATCAGTGGCAAAAAAATGAAGTTGAAACTGCCGGCCAGATATATTACTTATTTAAAAATACGTTTGGTTTTATTTCATATGATAATATGGACTCACCTATGCACACCATTCATGAAAATCCGGCCATAAATTGTCCCAATGCCAATTGGAATGGCAGCACAGCTAATTATTGTGACCAAACGGCTTCTGACGATGTGGTGGCTCACGAATGGGGACATGCTTATACCGATTATACTAACAACCTTATCTACGCATGGCAGTCCGGAGCCCTAAATGAGTCTTATTCTGATATTTGGGGAGAGACGGTCGATATCTTGAACGGTTATGAAGATGCGGGAGAAAATCTGAGTCTAAGAACAGGATGTGGAAGTTCTGACCGATGGATGCTGGGCGAAGATGCATCTGCTTTTGGTGGAGCTCTCCGGGATTTATGGGATCCCACATGTAAAGGTGATCCAGGTAAAGTAACGGATACGGAATACAGCTGTTCTTCTGGAGATAATGGCGGAGTCCATACCAATTCAGGAGTAAATAATCATGCCTATGCCCTACTCGTAGATGGAGGAACTTATAACAATCAGACGATAACAGGGATTGGGTTTACTAAATGTGCTCATATTTTTTGGAGGGCACAAAAAATCTATCTGACCAGTACCAGTGATTTCAAGATTCAGGCAGATGCCCTGGAAGCTGCTTGTATGGATTTGATGGGTGTAAACCTTGAGGGACTCAGTTTCACTGAGACACCCGTAGGTCTTTCCGGACAAATTATTACTCCAGCCGATCTTCTGGAACTGCAGAAAGTACTTTTGGCAGTGGAAATGCGGTCTGATCCTCCCTGCAATTTTACCCCGTTGCTGGCTGAGCAGGCACTTTTATGCCAACAGTCTATTCCTGATTCAGCAATCTTTTTTGAAGACTTTGAAAATGGATTGATAGCCTGGACGGTCAGCCAGCTTCCAAATCATCCGGAAAGCTGGGAACCCCGTGATTGGCAACTCATAGACTCCCTACCTGATGGTAGATTGGGTAAAGGAGTTTTTGCTCCCGATCCCATCAATGGTGACTGTCAGACCGATTTACAGAATGGTATTTTACGACTTGAAAGCCCTGCCATCAACATCCCATCGGAATCCGGCGCTATTTCACTGGCCTTCGATCACTGGGTCAGTACAGAAAGATCCTGGGATGGAGGAAATCTGAAAATTAAGATTAATAACGATCCCTGGACAATCATACCTTCTAATGCTTTTCTGAAAAATGGATATAATCTGACGTTAAACACCTCCCAAAACGACAATCCTCTGGCCGGTGAAAAAGCCTTTTCAGGTTCGGATGGTGGAAGTGTACGTGGCACGTGGGGTACAAGTTTAATCAATCTTAGTACTATGGGTATCCAGTCTGGCGATCAAATCAAATTACGATGGGAACTGGGAACAGATGGTTGCAATGGAATCTCAGGATGGTACCTTGATGACATTAGCATTTTTAGTTGTGCTGCGTGCAAGGATTCTATCGAATTGTCCAATTATTGGGTAGATCAACAATTATCTTTTGAGGGTGGTATAGAAATCACCACCTCCGATACGCTCACCAGTAACTCGAATATACTTTACAGTGCCGGTCAGGTCATCAATTTTAATAGTGGTTTTGCTATAGACACTGGGTCAGCAATGGAAGCCAGAATTGAAGGTTGTAATATTTCGCCCGCTTATTTTCGGGTTAACCATCTCCCATTGGTAAGAATTTTAATAGCCGATCTGATAAAACAAACAAATAAAAATCAAGCCTATTTTCCGGAGCCCAGAATTGTCCTGACAAGTAAATCGGGTAAGGTTTTGGCAACTAAGGACATCCTGGTTCATCTCCAAAACTCCACTTTAGAGATTCATAATTTATCGCGGGGAAAATATTTTGGAACTATTTATTTTGAAAATAATAAATCCAATTTTCAGTTAGAGGTAAAATAAGGACTAAGGATTCCATTCAGAATAAAAAACACAGGATATCTTTTCAAACTTTGAGTCAGTTGGTTATTTTGGAACGCTAATCTAGAAACAATGAGCCATAAAAAATTTGAGGGTAAAGTAGCCATTGTCACCGGGGCAGGATCAGGAATTGGCTTTGAAATTGCCCGCCAGTTTCTTCAGGAAGGTGCACAGGTAGTAATCAATGACCTGAATGAAGCGCTGATATATGAAGCTCATCAGCGATTGGGATCTCCAGATTCATGTGTGCCCGTAGCAGGCGATGCCGGAAGTATACCGGTCATCAACAAAATGGTAAAGACTGCCATTGATCACTATGACCGATTAGACATCAGTGTTGCCAACGCGGGTATAACTAGTTATGGAGCCTTCCTTGATTTCAGTGAGAGGCAATTTGATGATCTGGTCAATCTTAATCTTAAGGGTTCATATTTTCTCGCACAAAAATCGGTACAGCAGATGATTCGCCAGAAGACCGCGGGACGCATTATATTAATGTCATCCGTTACGGGAATTCTTTCGCATCCGTTTCTGATCGCTTATGGAATGACCAAAGCTGCCATTCGTAATTTGACGCAAAACCTGGTGATTGAGGTTGCGCCGTACGGCATTACCGTCAATGCCATTGCCCCAGGAGCCGTAGCGACAGAACGTACGCTGGCGATGGATCCGGAGTACGAGCAAGTTTGGGGATCTCTCATTCCCACTGGCAGGGTTTCTACTCCCGCAGACATTGCCCGGGTTGTTCTTTTTCTCTCTTCTGAAAATTCTGCTCAGATAAACGGACAGACAATCACGGTAGATGGAGGGATCACCACCTTATGTGCCATACCACCGGATATTGATGATCCTAATAAATAGCTATTAATTATAAATAAAGGTTCTTGGTCACATTTAGTGGGTACTGCTAATTTTAGATGGGAGAAGTATTTAATTTTGTTTGTTCATAGTCATATTTAG
>JAGQWV010000087.1 GCA_020437045.1 Saprospiraceae bacterium
CTTTAATGTCTTGCAGGGTGGTCCAGAAGTAGGAAGAGCGTTAGTGGAACATCCGGATATCGCCAAAGTATCGTTGACTGGAGAAGTTTCAACAGGGATAAAGGTGATGCAATCTGCTGCAAAAACACTCAAAAAAGTTACTCTTGAATTAGGGGGTAAATCACCTATGCTCATTTTTTCAGATGCAGATTTAGAGCAGGCAGTACACGGAGCTTTATTGGCTAATTTTTATACCCAGGGTGAGATTTGTTCAAATGGTACAAGAGTCTTTGTACAAAGGGAAATTAAAGAGGATTTTTTAAAAATATTGATTGAAAAAACTAAAAAAATAAAAATTGGTGATCCAAAAATTATGGATACTCAATTAGGAGCTTTAATTAGTCGAGAACATTTAAATAAAGTTGAGAATTATATTAAAATTGGAAAATCTGAATCGACACTGATTTATGGTGGAAATCGGGTGAGTTTTCCAGATAATCCATTATTATCTAATGGTAATTTTATCGAACCGGCTATTTTTGATTGTGGTGATCATTGCGCAATAGCCAGGGAAGAGATATTTGGTCCCGTCTTATCAGTTTTAACTTTTGATGATGAGGATGAAGTGATCAATAGAGCGAATCAGACACCATATGGGCTGGCTGCCGGAGTCTTTACAAAAGATTTACAAAGGGCCCATCGGGTAGTGCACCAACTGCAAGCCGGCGTTTGCTGGATCAATAATTATAATGTTACTCCTGTGCAGCTTCCCTTTGGCGGATATAAAATGTCGGGATTAGGCAGAGAAAATGGTTTGGCTGCTCTTGATCACTATACTCAGATTAAAACTGTCTATGTTGAAATGAATGGGATAGATTCTCCCTATTAAACGGTAGTGAGCATAATTTACAAGAAAAATTAGTTGATATGAATTATGATTTTATCATAATTGGAGGTGGCTCAGCAGGAGCCGTGCTGGCCAACAGACTTAGCACATCGGGCGAAAACAATGTACTGGTACTGGAGGCCGGCAGACCTGATTATTGGTGGGATTTTCGCATTCATATGCCGGCAGCACTGAGCTATTTGTTGACCGGTACAAGATATAATTGGGCTTATCGTTCTGACCCCGAACCCTATATGCATAATCGGCGAATCCTTCAGCCTCGGGGAAAAGTACTGGGAGGTTCCAGCTGCATCAATGGCATGATTTGGATCAGGGGAAACCGGTTGGATTTTGATAAATGGGCTAGAGAGCCTGGCTTGGAGGATTGGAGTTATGCACACTGTTTACCGTATTTCAAGAAAGTAGAAACCCGGCTTATTGGTGGTGACTGCTATCGGGGAGATAAAGGACCTTTGAAATTGACAACTCCAGCTTGTGACAACCCCTTATTCGAAGCATTTTTTAATTCGGTTGAGGAAGCAGGTTTTCCATTGACCAATGATGTAAACGGATCTCAACAGGAAGGTTTTGGAAAATTTGATCAAACCATCTACCGCTCCAGAAGATTAAATGCTGCCCGGGCTTACATTCATCCGGTAAAAGAAAGGAAGAATCTGAACATCACCACCAGAGCAACGGTGTTGCGTATTTTATTTGAAGGAAAGAAGGCTGTTGGCGTTGAGTATCAGTTAAACGGGCGATCTCATAAGGTGTACGCCCATCAGATTATCCTTTGTGGAGGTGCAATTAATTCTCCCCAATTGCTGCAATTGTCAGGTGTCGGTGCTGCCAACGATTTGAAGAAGTTAGGAATTCCGGTCGTGCATGATTTACCCGGTGTTGGGGAAAATCTACAGGACCATCTCGAAGTTTACGTACAATGGGCGTGTAAAAAACCAGTGAGTTTGTATTCGGCCTTGAGCCCCTGGAGAGCACCCAAAATTGGATTTGACTGGTTGTTTCGAAGAAGAGGAATTGGTGCCAGTAATCATTTTGAAGCAGGAGGCTTTATCCGGGGAAATGATCAGGTACAATACCCCAATCTTCAGTTTCACTTTTTACCGCTGGCTATTCGATACGATGGTACGGCACCGAAAGAAGGACATGGCTTTCAGCTGCACGTCGGGCCGATGAATACCGATGTTCGTGGTAGAATTAAAATCAAATCGAACAATCCGCTGGAATATCCAAGCATCCTGTTTAATTATCTATCTACAGAAAATGAACGGAAGGAATGGTGTGAAGCTATTCGTAGTGCTCGTCAATTGATTGAAACTTCGGCGATGGATGCACTTAGAGGTAAAGAACTCTCTCCGGGTATCAGCGTGCAATCTGATGAGGAAATCATCGATTTTGTGGCGCGCGAGGGTGAGAGCGCCTATCATCCCAGTTGTACCTGTAAGATGGGAGAGGACGAAATGGCTGTCACTGGAGCTGACTTAAGAGTCCATGGGGTGGAAAATTTGTCTGTTGTTGACGCTTCTGTTATGCCATATATTACCAATGGTAATATTTATGCTCCGGTATTGATGATTGCCGAAAAAGCTGCCGATTGTTTATTAGGTAATAGTATGCTTAAACCTGATTTTATTTCATCCGAAAAAGAAGCTGCTATTGGCCACTAAGTTTTTTCTGCTTCTTTACGTGGAGCTCTCTCTTAAGTGCTTTAAGTAGGGAATAGCACAACAGTAACATCAATATACATACGGGTAACCCGGTGACCAGTGATCCGGTTTGTAAGGCAATAAGACCTCCACCCAGCACCAGGGCTGAAGCAACGATACCTTCTAATAGAGCCCAAAATATACGCAACCAGACCGGTGTTCTTTCTTTGCCACCACTGGTGATGAAATCAATAACCAGTGAACCACTGTCAGAAGAAGTCACGAAGAAAATGACTCCGGCCATCACAACAAAAAATATGCTTACGGTTGACAGTGGGAAATTCTCCAATACCGTAAACAGCGCCGAAGCAATATTTCCATTGACCGATTTAGTAAGATCAATTCCTTTGAATAATTCCAGATGGAAAGCAGTAGAGCCAAACGTACATACCCAAATGATGATGGCCGCTGTAGGAGCTAAAACCACCCCTACGATAAATTCTCCAATTGTTCGACCTTTGGAAATACGAGCTATAAAAAGACCCACAAACGGTGCCCAGGCAAACCACCAGGCCCAATAAAAGAAGGTCCAGTTGTTCATCCAGTGTGTCCTTTCAAATATTTCCATACGAGTGGCCGCACCAACTAATGTCTGAAGATAGCTACCGGTAGTCTGTACCAGATTGTTGAGTATGAAAATGGTAGGCCCGGTTAGCAACATGAACAGCAACAGAATGATGACCAGAATCGAGGCTAATTTACTCAATGCTTTGATGCCCTGGTGTAATCCGGAAACAACAGAGGCTGTTGCAAACAATGTGATTACCATAATTAGAACTACCTGCATGTTTACATTTTCAGGAAGCCCAAATAAATAGTCGAGACCAAAGTTGATATGCTGAATACCCAACCCCAAAGTAGTGGCAAGACCGAATAAAGTAGACACTACCGCCATGATGTCAATCAAATGCCCCCAAAACCCCCGCAGACGGTCTCCCAGAATGGGATATAAAATCCACCGTATTCCTAATGGTAATTTAAAATTATAGCAAAAGTAGGCAATACCCAGTCCCATTAATCCATAAACTCCCCAGCCATGGAGGCCCCAATGCAGGTAAGTAAGATTAAATGCGTTCTTTGCGGCAAAGAGGGTGTTGGGTTCGCCGTAGGGCGGATTTGAATAATGCAGGATGGGCTCAGCTACACTATAAAACATCAATACCAACCCAATGCCAGCATTAAATAACATACTTAACCAGGCCCAATTACTAAATTCTGGCCTGGCATCCTGACCCCCAATCCGGATTTTTCGATACTTACTTAATCCCAGATATAGAATAAATATTAAAATAAAATTAACGGCAAATACATACAACCAACCAAAATTTTCTGAAATAAAATTTTGAATAGATTTAAAAAAGAGATTAGATGTTTTTCGATTGAGAATGGTTAATGTGACAAAAGTCGCTATTAAACCAGTAGAAGTAAAAAAAACCCAAGGTTCTATTTGTTGAATAAATTTTGACTTATTTTTTGTATTAGCGATAAGGCGTTATGATAAATTAAAAAATTATGAGACGGTGAAAATATAAATATTATACACAGTGACCAAGAATCGAAAAAGTTGAAAAATATATGAAATGTTATAGTATGAAAAATGTTACTGTAGACGCTTTGATAATATTTCCTTTTTAACCTTCGATGAGCGTAGTGATTCGGAGAGGCACCGATGGCATATTTTTTACGATGCTTCGATCAAATCATGAAACTTTCATCCTGCATCAAAACTTATGGTTGATAATGTCTCAATGTTTGTATATTCAGTAGCTCATTTGATAAATTACCAAGTTTTGCTGCCAAAATATAATCTCCGTACCCATTTGCTCTTTTTCGGTTTTCTTTGGGTCATATTCGGGTGTCAGATTGATCAGGGGTCTAAAAATCGAAATTGGTCTGCTTATTTAGGTGATCGACATAGTACCCAGTACTCATCATTGGATCAGATAAATTTGAAAAATGTAAATCAGCTGGAAGTCGCATGGACGTTTGTCACAGGTGACAGCGCGATGTATCAGACCAATAATCTTGTAGTAAATGGCCGGCTGTTTTCAGTGACCCCGTATAGCCGGGTGATTTGCCTGGATGCAGCGACCGGTGATTTGTTGTGGGAGTTTGATCCTGAGGATGTCAATCCCCATAGCGGAGATGCTGATCAAAGAGGACTGATGTACTGGACCGATGGAACGGAAGAACGGATCATGAGTGCCAAAGGCACCTGGCTATACTCCTTAGATGCTAAATCCGGAGCTCTTGCACCTTCATTCGGTGAAGGAGGTTTTATACATTTAGGAGAAGGTCTGGATGTGGATGGACGTCCAAATGTCGGCTTAAATACCCCTGGTTATATCTATCAGGATATGTTTATTATTGGTACCAATGTCCCCGAGAATGTTCCGGGAGCGATTCGCGCATTTGATGTAAGGTCCGGAAAGCGAAAATGGATTTTTCATATCCTGCCCCGACCTGGTGAATTGGGATCAGAAACATGGCCGGAAAACTATCTCGAAAAAACCGGGGGTGCCTCGGATTGGTCAGGTATCGCCATTGATACTATCAGAGGTATCGTTTACACTTCAACGGAGACCGCGGGTCCTGATTTTTATGGAGGTGACCGGACCGGACAAAATTTGTTTGCTAATTCATTAGTAGCTTTAAATGCGGCCACCGGTGAGAGGCTCTGGCACCACCAACTGGTGCACCATGATTTATGGGATATGGATCTTTGTACTCCACCCACATTATTGACGATCACGCAAGACGGTCAAAAACGGGATGTAGTGGCCCAGGGATCAAAAATGGGTTTACTCTTTGTATTTGACCGGGAATCAGGCGAGCCCGTATGGCCCATCGAAGAACGCCCCGTGCCTCAGTCAGAGTTGCCTGAGATCAAGACCTGGCCTACCCAGCCATTTCCTACGGTTCCCCCTCCATTGATGCGCCAGAAATATACGGAAGCAGATTATTCTGATATTTCGCCCCTTGCCACATTGTACTGTAAAGATGTATTGGACCGTTCTGGTTCAAACGGTCCCTATCCAGCGCCAAGTCTGCATCAAACCATTATTTTTCCCGGTTATGATGGTGGCATGGAATGGGGCGGTTCGGCAGCAGACCCTGAAGGGATTTTATATGTAAATGTCAACGAAATTCCCTGGTTTTATCAACTCGTTCCTACCCGAGGAAGCGATGGTAAAGCTTTGCCCTTTGGCGAGCGAAATTATCGGGTGCAATGTGCCTCTTGTCACGGCATAGACCGCAGTGGTTATATTGCCGGAGGTTTTCCGGAATTGGCTCATATATCCGATCGCCTGGATAAAAACACAGTGCGAATGCTCATTGATAATGGAGGGGGCCGAATGCCTGCCTTTAAAAGCCTATCTGACGAGCGGAAGGAAAGCATTATCCGTTTCTTATTCAATGAACCGGAGCCGGAACGTGAAAACTACCGGGATGAGGAATTACCACCTTATGTTTTTCGCGGATTTCAAAGATTTTTTGATCGTGAAGGATATCCTGCGATCAAACCGCCATGGGGCACTCTCAACGCAGTTGATCTAAATACCGGCACCATTAAATGGAAAGTGCCGCTTGGAGAATACCGAGAATTGACTGAACGGGGCATTCCGGTCACCGGTACCGAAAATTATGGTGGTCCCGTGGTAACCGCAGGTGGTCTGATTTTTATCGGTGCCACCGCAGATGGCAAATTCAGGGCTTTTGCTAAAGAAAACGGAGAGCTCCTTTGGGAACATGATTTGCCGCTGGATGGTAATGCCACACCCAGTACCTATATGGTAAATGGCAAACAATATATTGTTGTGTCTGCCGGAGGGGCAAAAACAAATCGACCTAAAGGGGGAACCTTAGTAGCATTTAGTCTTCCGGATTAAAAAATGAAAATCCCTTAATCCTCTTTGCTTAAAATTTAACTTGGAATAAAAGGTGAATATTTATTTTAATCATGAATTAAAATGAAAAAATACGCAGGTTTACTTTTTCTTGTCATTTATTTATGTTCCTGTGGAAGCGATCCCTTAAATTATGACTGGAGTATTTATAAAGGAGGGGCAGATGCAAATAATTATGCTCCACTCGATCAAATAAATCGGAATAATGTAAAAGATTTGCAGGTAGCATGGGAATTTTATCCTGGTGACGAGCCGGAGAATTTCCGGATCTGGAAATATGAATGTAACCCCATTACGGTTGATACCGTGATGTATATGGTCTCTGCCTGGAGATGGCTCTATGCCGTTAATGCCGTCACAGGAGATAAAATATGGTCCTTCGATCCGCTGCAGGGAGAACGGGGAGGTGGTGTATTACGGGGAGTTACCTATTGGCAGGGACATGGAAAAGAGAGAATTTTTGTGTCGGCAGGAAATAATATTTTTTCGGTTGATGCAAAGACCGGATTGCCGGATGATCATTTTGGCACTTCCGGTAAAGTAAATCTGAATATTGATGAAGGCGGTGACCGGGACACACGGGTGAGAGTAAGTACTCCCGGTATCATTTACAAGGATTTGATTATAGTAGGTGCGGCCGTTTCTGAAAGTACCGGAGCTGCTCCCGGTCATGTCCGGGCTTATGATACCCAGACCGGATCTTTAATGTGGACGTTCCATACAATTCCCTGGCCTGGTGAAGAAGGATATGATAGCTGGCCCCCGGAAGCATTTAAATATGGTGGCGGTACCAACAATTGGGCGGGAATGAGTTTAGATGAAGATCGTGGTCTGGTTTTTATTCCCATTGGTTCTCCGACTTATGACTATTATGGCGTAGATCGTATTGGAGCCAATTTATTTGGAAACTCGGTGGTGGCACTGGAGGCTTCTTCCGGTAAATTGGTCTGGTATTATCAGACCGTTCATCATGACATTTGGGACTATGATCTACCCACTGCACCAAATTTAATCACTATCAAAAAAGATGGTGAGAAAATAGACGCAATTGCCCAACCAAGTAAACAGGGTTTTATTTACATTCTTGACCGTGAAACGGGAAATCCTATTTTTCCGATCGAAGAGAAACCGGTTCCAAAATCCAGAACACCCGGTGAGGAATCATGGCCTACACAGCCATTTCCCACCCTGCCAAGACCATTTTTACGTCAATCCATGTCCACAAATGATCTGGCAAATTTTTCGCCGGAAACATATGCGGCCAACGCCGAAATCTTGAAAAATCTGTGGCATGAGGGTATTTATACCCCTCCCGATACAGCAGGTACATTACTTATTCCCGCATCGCGAGGTGGTGCCGAGTGGGGTGGTGGGGCTTATGATCCTGCCACCGGCGTATTATATATTAATTCGAATGATTCTCCCGAGATAGGCCGTATGGAGAAAGTGAAGAAAAATCAGGAACAAAAAAATGAAACTCTATTTGCCGCTGGAGAACGCTTCTACCAAACCTACTGTGCCAATTGTCATGGTGCAGACAGGAAAGGCATTGAGGCCAATCCGTCGCTAGTAGATATTGATAAACGTTTGAAGCGATCGGAAATTCTTGACAAACTGAAAACAGGTTCTGCTATTATGCCATCATTTGCCAGTTTTATTTCCGGAAAAGAAGATGAAATCATCGCATTCTTAAGTAATTCCGGTAAAGATGTCCGGGTAGCTTCCGATCTGGGTAAGCAGGATACTTCCACCACTTTTTTAAATGTCACCGCACATGGATATTTTCTTGATTCTCTGGGCCGGCCCGCTATCAGACCACCCTGGGGTACGCTTTCGGCGATTGATTTAAATACCGGTGATTTTCTTTGGCAACTACCACTCGGTAATGATATCCAGCTGCAGAAACCTGGAGAACCTTCTACGGGAACCGAAAATTATGGAGGACCGATAGTTACCTCCGGTGGTCTTGTTTTTATTGCATCAACCCTCGATCGAAAGTTCAGAGCCTTTGACAAGAACGATGGTGAATTGCTCTGGGAATACGAACTTCCCGGAAACGGGTTGGCTACCCCATCAACATATATGCTTGATGGCCGGCAGTATATTTCCATCGCCGTAAGCATCGGGGAAAACCTAAGTCACGAACGGTGCGCTATTGTCACCTTTTCGTTGCCTGATAATTAAAGGAAATAAATGCCATCACAAAGACTATTGAGTTCATTGTGTAGTAGTCCTTCGTAAAAGACCATGCAAACGGATCATTTTGGGTTTAATTTCCCTGATTTCAATTTTGGGTATTGAAGGGTGCCCGTATCTGCAGCTATGCTGTCTGGTATTATAAAGCCTAATGCCTATTCCCGGTTAATTAGATTTTTCTTCAGTGCTTGTGGGAGGACAGATCAAGCAGCTGAATTCCCCTTATAGATATTCCCGGATATTCTCGGTTAAAATATGCAATGATAATGATCATGAACTAAGTTGAAATAGATCACAGGTTGGTATGACCTATGGCTAATAATTTCTTCTGCATAATCTTATAATTTTCAGACAAATTCCGGTTAATGCCATTTCCGGAAAATACGATTGAGAAAAATCAGCAGTTGGTTCAAGGTTTCTGACTGCCATTTGGTTGAGCCATAGCTCACCGAAATTAGATATGCAATAATGTGATCAGTAGATGGAGAGACATCAGTCATACCAGCGATTATTTATTCTGAATCAAAATTCAACTTCGATACGGTGGGAAATTTAACTGAAATCAAAGGGGGATCTACCCTCGAGAAAAAACATCCTGTGCAACTTTCAGAACACATTGTGGAAATTGTTAGTGACTCCGGTGAAGGGGCTCAGAAGTGTGGTCAGAGCCTAGCGATTCTTTCTGCCAAAATGGGTAATGGTGTGTGGACCGTGGAAATTATACCCGCTGAAATCCAACCCCCTGCCCGGGGTAGAGCGGGAGCGTCAGGAATTCGCGTGCGTATTGGTGCAAAAAAAATAACCAATATGGGTGATGAAGCAGATCTCATTGTTGCGCTCAATGAACAAGTACCTTATGGGAGAATTGATCAGGGTGCCTATAGACCAGGTACAATTCTCCTATTGGAAAATAAATGGGCAACGGACCCCTCTGAAGATATTCGACAAAAGTACATGGCAGCGTTGGCAGATTTTAAAACGCGCGGGTATAATGTTATTGAAATTCCAATGGAGGACGAATGCCTCAAAATTGTGTCCAATGCCCGCAAAGGAAAAAATATGTGGGTATTGGGAATGCTTAGTAATAT
>JAGQWV010000088.1 GCA_020437045.1 Saprospiraceae bacterium
TTCGGATGGCACGACACGAACGGCGTGGCCGGTGCCGAGTTCACCATCACGCGCGGAAACAACGTGCACGCTTACGCCGATGTCGACGGCAACAACATTCCTGACCCGGGCAACCCGGAGCCGAATGGTGGGGCCGGTCTCGACTTCACGGGTGGGGTCGTCCCACTCGACCTCAGCCTCGCGCCCAGCACCTACCGTCAGGCAGCGATGGCCAACCTGTTCTACTGGAACAACATCACCCATGACGTGATGTGGCAGTACGGCTTCGACGAGCCGTCCGGCAACTTCCAGGCGAACAACTACGGCAACGGTGGTCTGGGTAACGACCACGTGTTGGCAGAGGCTCAGAACGCAGGGAACTGCAACGCCAACTTCGGTACCCCATCGGACGGCTCGTCGCCGCGGATGCAGATGTTCGTCTGCACCACCGCAAACCCGGACCGCGACAGCGACCTCGACGCCGAGGTGATCGTGCACGAGTACGGCCACGGCATCAGCAACCGCCTCACCGGCGGCCCGGCCCAGGCAGGCTGTCTCGGGAACACCGAGCAGATGGGCGAAGGCTGGAGTGACTTCTTTGCGCTGTTGCTCACCATGAAGGCCTCCGCGGTTGGAACCGAGGCGCGGGGCATGGGTACGTACTTCGTCGGCCGTGCTCCGAACGGACCCGGCATTCGCAACGCTCCGTACTCGACCGACTTCGGGGTCAACGGCTTCACCTACAACAACGTCGGGAGTGTGGCGGTTCCGCATGGCGTCGGCTTCATCTGGGCCACCATGTTGTGGGACATGACCTGGAACCTGATTGAAAAACATGGTTTTGAAGAAAACATTTATGCCACTACGGGCGGTAATGGAATTGCTATGCAATTAGTCATGGAAGGGATGAAATTACAACCTTGCAATCCCGGTTTTGTCAATGGGCGGGATGCTATTCTTAAAGCAGATACAATGTTGTTTTCCGGTGCCAATGGATGTGAGATTTGGAGCGCTTTCGCAAGACGTGGTCTGGGAGTCGAGGCTTCCCAGGGTAGTAGTTCGTTCGTCAATGATGGAGTAGAGTCCTATCAGGTGCCCCCATCTTGTCCTACTTCTTGTACGGATGAGGTATTAACTTATTCAAACACAAACATTCCCGGAGGAACGAACCGAAAGATTTATACTACAATTGCCATCGACAATAGTGTAATTCAAGCAGGTAATTCCGTGTCACTCAGTGCTGGGCAGGGAATCTCCGTCAGTACCAACTTCGAGGTGGAGGGAACGGCGGAGGTCCTACTAGATAATTCACCATGTGATCCAACCCTTATACCATCCGCAAAAATGCCGAATCAAGAAAAGCAAGCACGGATGAGACAAGATAAAATTAAAGGATCAGCAGTGAGAAGCGAATGATTTGATCTTCTACTTCCAGTTTTTTTTGGAGCCGATCCGAACGCATCTCTGCTGCGTAGAAAATTTGGTTAATTGATTTCCTCCGGATTTGGAATGAATACTGAACACAGTATTTACTTGAGAATAATTACCTTTAGTACTATGCGGCACCACCTTCAAGTTTATTATGTCACTTTTCTGATTTTATTATTCGTCCACCCAGTCTTTGCCCAGCATGGAGAGGCAATGATATTTGGTCATAAGTATAGTGTTCATTCTGAGATACTCCAGGAGGAAAGACCTTATATGGTTTATTTACCGGAATCCTATGCCAATGATGAAAATCCATTTATCGTTCTCTATCTTCTCGACGGACAGGCACATTTCTTACATACGGCAGGAATCGTCTCTTTCCTGATGAGTCAAGAAAAAATTCCGGGAGTAATCGTAGTGGCAGTACCTAATACCAGTGATCGAACACACGATCTTACCCCTGGGATCGAATTGGATAGTAGCGCGATGGCTGGCTTCCCCAGTGCTGGAGGAGCGGATAACATGTTGAAATTTTTAAGGGATGAATTAATTCCGGAAATTGAGAGCAAATATCGGACTGCCCCTTTTCGCATCCTGGTGGGACATTCATTTGGAGGTATTTTTTCTATCAACGCATTGATGCAAGAGCCGGATTTATTTGGTGCTCATGTTAGCATAAGTCCTAGTTTATGGTGGGATCAGCAGAATTTAGTCCGCAAAGTGGATGACTTTATTTCCAGTCGTGACACACTTGACGTTTTTTATTATATGACCATGGGCAATGAGGGTGGTTCCATGCTGGGTGGAGCCATGAAAGTAGCCGCTCTTTTTGAGGAGAAGGCTCCGGTAGACTTTCAATGGGACTTTAAGGTCATGGAAGAGGAGACCCATGGTAGTATTCCCCACCGGAGTCTTTACCAGGGGTTGGAAGCGATTTTTAAAGAATGGGCTGATGCAGATTTGGAAGAATTGTTTGTCCTGGGTGGGATATCAGGGATCGAAAATCATTATAAAAAGTATGCAAAGAAATATGGGCTCCACTCAGAGCTTACGGAGTCGCTGATTAATGAACTTGGATATGACCTGTTGCATAAGGGAGCGTATGCCAGCGCTTTGCAGGTTTTTCTGGAAAATATCAGCAGATTCCCAAATTCAGGAAATACCTATGATAGTGTTGGAGAGGTGTATAGCGAAATCGGAGATCCACAAAAGGCAATAGAATATTATAAAAAATCATTGGAATATAATCCCGTTAATGAAAATGCGGTAAAAATGCTTGATCAGCTGGGAGTAAAAGTAGATCCAATGGAAAATCAAATCGAAATTACTCCCCAATTGATGCAGAAGATAGTCGGTGTTTATGCGGCAGATCAAGCAGGTGAGGTAACCATTGCTAATGTAAATGGTAAAGCAATTTTAACCGGTACAGGTCTTCCTGAACAGACCTTAAAGGCCTTTCCAAATAATTTGTTCGCGCTGACTCCTGCCAATGTAATTTTATTCTTTACATATAATCTGGATGGAAACATTGAGGGATATGAAGTTCAATTTGGCGTAGGACAAAAGCAATTTGTTAATAAAGTCAAGTAATAGATTACCCTATACTTGAAAGATAGTTGATTGTTTGATTTTTTCTCAAAGTTGTCATTTAATGCCATAAGATTTTCTTTATAGTCGGTAGTATGATTTTCCCGGGATTTTAGTTTTAATACTTAATAAATATATCCCGCAAGAAATATAAAGTGTCTTCAGATGCTTGCCCCCAAAGGTGCAATTGGTAATGGTATCAACCGGTGTTTCCCGA
>JAGQWV010000089.1 GCA_020437045.1 Saprospiraceae bacterium
GCCATTTGTGAAAATCAAAGATAAGCAAATTGCCATCTGGTCAATAAACCAACCCAGCGTCAGAATTGAGATCGAATTTTTGCCGCTATTTCTCCCAATTCCTCATGAGATATTGAAATTTTCGGTTTTGCAAAATTCATATCTGATATCTGATGGATGGGTATCAGATGAATATGTGCATGCGGTACCTCCAAGCCAATGACCGTCACTCCAATCCGCTGACAGGGAATCACCTTTTCAATTGCTAATCCGACCTTTTTGGCAAAAACCATCATTTCACCCAATAATGCATCATCGATTTCAAAAATATAGTCGATTTCAACCTTAGGAATAACCAGGGTGTGGCCTTTTGCCAAAGGATTAATGTCAAGAAAAGCAAGAAACTTATCGTTTTCGTGCACTTTATGGCAAGGAATTTCTCCGGAGACAATTTTACTGAAGATAGAAGCCATCAAATAGATATTTCGATAATCTCAAATTCGATTGCGCCATTGGGTGTTTGGACAACAGCGGTGTCTCCCACCTGTTTTCCCAATAATCCCTCACCCATGGGAGAATTTACCGAAATCTTCTTGGCTTTGAGATTTGCTTCGGCCTGGGCCACCAGTTGATAGGTGACCTGAGCTCCATTTCGTTTATTTTTAATTGTGACGTTAGATAAAACTGTCACTTTTGATGTATCTATTTGTGACCGGTCAATAACCCGGGCATTGGCAAACGTCTTCTCTAGTTCATTAATCCGCATTTCTAACAAACCCTGAGCATCTTTGGCTGCGTCATATTCCGCATTTTCAGATAGATCTCCTTTCTCCCGGGCTTCAGCAATTGCTTTGGCCACTTCGTCTCTTCCATCGGATTTCATTCTTTCTAATTCTTCTTTGAGCCGATCGTATCCTTCTTGTGTTAAGTAGGTATAATTTGACATAATAAATAATATTTCTTTGTTAATGAAGGGTGCTTTAGTGTCAATTAATCACCCCCATGTATCTTTTATCGAAATGTTGCAGCTAAATAAAAAAATCCGGTGATCCCGAATTTAATTTAGGTTCGACTCCTCATTATCCAATCACATGGATTACAAAGGTAAGGCAAATCTGAACTATAACGTAAACCTTAAAGTCAAATTATGCGTTCCATTCCAGGTACTTGTGGCTCTGTAACCATAGTCTATGGCAAAACGTGTATCGTTTTTTTCGGAAAATGGTACTTCGAGGGTCACTCCTGCTGCCAGACCGGAATAGACATTGTTAATAATCCCATTCTGGTTTGATCCTAAATCGTACCGGTAGGCACCCCGGAGCATGAATATATCATTAAAAGAGTATTCTACCCCAGCACCAAGCGCATCCTGTGAAAATGAATTGGAGGTAAAGTTACCTAGAATGGAAATTCGATTTCGCGTATTGACGTGAATGTCGTATGAAGCTCCAATATTTAGCACCGAGGGTAATTCAAAAGTGGCTGCCCGTTGGTTATAAGATAAATCGTAGTTGATCGTTCCATCTGGATTTGTGGCTCTAAAAGAGAGCCCCTCTCCTCCAAATCGCATAGGTGTTCCCACATTACGAAGCGAGATGCCAAATTTAAAATTGTCTTGAGGCCCCGTTACATACTGTACTCCTGCATCTAAAGCAACCCCCTGGGCAGACAGATCAGCTGTAGATTCCGAAATTGTCCGAAAGGTAAAACCCACCGATACTTTATTATCAAATATATGCGCGTACGATATACCCAAATGAAAGAAGCTGGGTGAAAAAGTTGCTCCTGTGCCCTCGGGCTGATCAGTGGTAGTAATGGGAATATCGCCAAAATCCATAGCCATCAAACTTAGACCTAATGCTCCATTCTGACCTAATCGTTGACCAAATCCCACTGCATTCAAGTTGATGCCGGTTCCTACCAAATAACGGGTATGTCCAATCAACACCTGTGTTTTGGGAATGTGCACCAGACCGGCCACATTAAGGCGCATGGACTCAACTCCTCGAATCATCGATGTGCTGATGGTGTGCAGTCCGGCACTCCTGGCCCAAGGATTTAAGAGTAACTCATATGCTCCGGCTTCACCCTGGCGATCTGGATTTCCCGCTCGTGACCCGCAGATCACTAAGAACATTGTCAATATTATAAGGCTAACTCTTTTCATATGCATTGCTATAATCCAGAGGGATCAAATTTCCTGTTTACTCCAAACCACTTTATCGTTCGTTCGCCTAACTCATAGCCATTGATGTGAATCAGATAGACTCCGCTGGCGATCGGGATTCCTTTATCGTTTTTGAGATTCCATTCCAAATCAGGAGTCACCTGGGTTATGGCAATACCTGGATTCGATCGATTAGACTGAGGAATACCTTGTTCATCTCTTTTATATTGACGAATAAACTTGCCATCCAGTGAGTAAATTGTCACCACTGCACGAGGAGGCAGATTGGTAATTTTTACGGTATTGGTAAATTGCGAAGTTTCATAGGCTGAGTATGCCAGATAAGGGTTCGGAACAACATTTACGGCATCCAAAACACTTGCTGCTCTCTCCTCAATTAAATCTTCAGCTGCCTTGTTTTCAATCTTAAATAAATACTCGGGAAGACCATTATTAGAGCCGGTACCCACGGCAACCTGATAGGGGTCACTGACTCTCAGTTTGACCGTCACTTCACTGGGTATCAATCCTTCGGCATAGCTTAGAAGATCTCCATTGGTAATTGGAATAGCCGCCCAGGTGATCTGGGATAAGGCATTATACTTGCGTGTAAAAAGCACTTCCGGATCCAATCGCGAACGAAGGTCTGCACATTCATCATAAGGCGTCCGGGTGACGTAGATATAATGATGTCCTTGCAGATGTAAAGGCGTTATTCCCGGCAAGGCCAGATCATAAACGATGCTATCTGATGGATTCCACATCATATCGGCACCTATCGCTTTCGTTCCTGGTAAGAAAGCATCCATGAATTCCTGGTTGTAGACTGAGTTTTCTCCAAAAAACACATTTAATCTCTCGCCTGACTCAACATCAATTGCATAACCAGGGAACCATCCCATACCAATTCCATCTCCATCGGGATCGGGAAGACCATCGCCATTTGCATCTTCCTTCCCGACCGAGGGACTATCCCGAAGATCGAAATTCTTGCTTCGTCCCACAGTGCTCAACCCCGCTCCACCCAGATTACTTGGATTAAAATAATAGGGAGAAGCTGTTTCTACGACGACGCAACGACTCCATTTACTTTTATCTGATGTTAATATAATGTCTACATTATTCAGTTGGCTCATCCGCATTCTTGCCTTGGCAATTGACATACCCGCCGTGTTGTCGATCCAGGCAGGGCTCACAAAGATGGTCGTTGCATCAAATCCGAATCTAGTCAACAAGAGCGGTATTACCCCCTGATAATCATTCGTAAAGTATTGATGTGGATCATTGAGAAACTCGGGTTCGTCTACTTCCGTTTGAGCAAAATCGAATATGGATTCATTTTGATCTTGAACAAATCCCAACCATGGATTATTCAAATCCGAATAATCTATCGAAGCACCAATAGCACCATTTGTTGGGGCGCTAAAATCTCCTGCATCTTCTGTTTGTCCAATGGTGAAAGAAAATCCATATTCTCCCAAGATCTGCTCATTCAGATTTTCAATGGTACTTTCGGAAAAAATTGGAGATCCGGGAGCGCTAAGGCTTTCGAGTACCCAGGTGGCCGTAGGATCTAGGACTGCATCATTGGGGTCGCTGTCCTTAAAGGATAGTTTAAATTCACCTTCGACCACATCCAGAGGGTTAAAAATCTGAACATCAATAGGGCCCTGGCCATTCTGATAAGTAATTTCTCCATTGAAACTGCCATTGATAATCGACTCCCGGGTTTCATCATTTATCTCCAGGAAGTTGTTGCCGGCCCCGATGCCATCGAGCCTGGTGATAATTGCACCGTCACCATAATTGGCATTTAGCTGTTTGGTGGTGATTGGTCTCGGGGTAACTATATACGTCTTGATGTTTCTCCGACCCTCAAGATAGGGGTTTCTTTGACCGGTATTATTCTGATTATCAAATGGTTCGAAACTATTATAGGCATATGCAATTGATACGTAATAGTATTTTTTATGATTAACCAATACCCGGTCATCGGTTCGGGAAAACTGATCTTCCGTGATTTTAAAGGTATGTTTAATACCCTCATCACTACCAATGACTCGCACCTGGGGTTCGTAAATTAATTCACCCGGATCTGTCGGATGAGCCATGGGTACCCAGTTGACGATCTGGTCGACACCATTTCGTACGTCTGATTGAAAAACTAATCGCGCTTTGTCCGGATTATCAATCTCAGCGGTTGTTACTTCCGGCCCATTTAGTTGATAAACCTTATAGCCCTCAAAACGATATAGTTTGTCTTCTTCCGGCAGGTCAGATGGTGCCCGAAGATCCAATTCCTGATATTTTTCTTCGTAATTGTTCGATTCCTGATCGTTGGTAAGTATGCAAATCAGTTCCTGATCCAACTCTATAAAGTCAAGATCAGGGGCATCGGGTCCATCAGTGATATCAAAGCAATTATCAAATAAGGCCTGCGCTGTTTCATCGGCAAACAATAAGGGTTCGATGCTAGGCCATGGATAATCGGTAATATCTGGTACCCAAACCACTCCTATGATCAACTCATTCGTTGCGCCGGGAAGTAGTCTAAAGGGTCCGGAAGCCTGAATCGTTCGGCGATCTCCAAAAGGTAAATCTTCTGTACACATAGACCATCCATTTCCATCATTTGGTGGTTCCGTAAAGGCGTAATCTATAGGAGATCCTCCCACATTAAAAGCACTGCCACCATACGAAAAGGGTGTACCATCTTTCCAGGATCCGGACATGTAGTTGTAATATTCTTGTGCATTTTCAGGATCCGTTTGGGCTGCAGGCCACTGACCAACCCCTAAAAGATTAAAATAGGTAAAAGAAGACATTCCGATTTCATTGCCAAACTCATCGAGTGGCCCACGGAAATAGTCAACTCCGAGCATAGGTACATTTTCGCAGTAAGTAGGTGTAGACTCTCCCGATTGGTCAGGACACTCACATCCGGTTACTCCATCTACCTGATCTTCATTATACACATAGGCAAGACTCCTGGCTGTGTCACACCCGATATAATCATCCTGACTGCACCCAAGGTCTGGATCTACCCACATGGCAAAAAAAGTACTATCGATCGTCTGTGTAGCTCTATTGATCAACTTATAGCGTTGAAAAGTCATGTTGTTGATCTCGTCATTTGTAGCATAGGCAAAAGCCTGCACTTGCACTTCCATTTGAATTTGGGCACCTTCTGTTTGCGAATGGATCCCCCCTGCATCATTATATATCCAGAAAATCATTTCATCCGGATACTGCGGCACTGGACATCCCCGGATTTCGATAATGGGGTAATCACCCTTTAGCGGATCATAAATCAGATCAAGATCATTATCAAAAAATCCGGCTAAACCCTGTACGGTATTGGGAAGGTCAAAACCATGGATCTCCCGGAAATAAGGATTACCGGTAGCTGGCCATCCCAGCACGTCGGCAGGGATATCCTTTTTATCTAATTCGACACCATCTTCGATCGCCTGATTATAATCCCGCAGAAACTGCCGGATGTTATCTCCTAGCACCCGGAAGTGTTTGTCCCACTGAGCACAAGTATCTCTTTGAATCGTACCTGTATTTGGGTCCAGCGGCCCAGGCCAGAAATCATTGGCATTGGCACTACGATATGTTTGCGCCGCCAATTTCAAATTACCCACCGGATCGAAACCACCCAGCCAAACGGCACCGGCAAAAATCGAGGACACTTCGGGTAGTCCTGAGGCAGGATCCACTTTCGGTACTACATATTTGCTTGTCTCCAGATCCCACCAAACATCACCTCCACCCAAAAGCCGCGCCCGGACATTATTGATAGACATATCGATTGCCGATTTGGAAGCGGCACAATCAGCACGATAACCAAACTTTATCTTTGACGGATCCACATTCTTCTTTCTGGGATCAAAATGATCTAACGGGGGTCTTGCCAACAGTGTATAGTTGATTCCTGATCCCAGGAGAAATAACAGACAAATGATCTTATAGATAATTCTATGGTTCATGTTCATTAAAAATCAAATCTGATACCCAGGAAAATCCTTCTGGGTAAATAAAAATTGTTTGGACTGACCGCCAACCAATTGTAAGCATCCTGGTATGCCTGAGCATCACGGCCTTCTCCAACTACTTGTTCTCCCGTACTGTTAATATTCAATAGGGTTGATTCGCCATCGGATGATAAGAGGAATCCACTGTCATAAGGTGATCCAGTGACCGAATAAACATTTCTCACATTTTTGGTATTCAGTAAATTCAGAACCCGTAAAGAAAGATTTATCGACAAAGGTTTTTCGCGACTGGTTGCCACGAGAAATGATTTATCCATCCGGGCATCGATCGAGAATGTCCAGGGTTGCCGGGCACCATTTATAGATCCAAAAAATCCACTTCCTCCAAATGGTAAAGGCCGTATCTCCCGGGTATAGGGCCGACCACTTACAATAAAGGATTGGAAATTCAAGCCAAAGTTGGATAAAATGTTTTTGTTAAATAGAACGGGACCGTTGTATGCTCTGCCCGAGCCATAGCGGTAATCAAAAGTAAATTTAAAAGCATGTCTTTCATCTCTATCGAGAGGGAATAGTGTCCTCAAATTACCTCTGGTGGTAAGTCCTCTTTGGGAATTGACATTAGAACCGGTACCATCCGCAAATTGCAGTGTATAATTAGCCTGTATGGTCGTATTGACCGATCTTCTCAAATCATATTGTAGCGAAAAGCCTTTTACCGTACCAAAATCAAGATTGCCAATCGTTACATATGAATTTATAGGTGCGGGAACATACAAATAGGTTTGTTGCTGAAGCATGTCTCTTAATTCTTTATAGTAGGCATTTATCTTTAATGCCGAGGAATTAGAGAGTTTCTGTTGGAAACCAACTTCATAGTCAATTGTACGTTCCGGTTTAAGGTTTGAATTATTTAGAGGATTGGATGAATTATAGGTATCGTCTTCAAAGTAATACCAGGTCAGGGGTGTAGCAATGGAATTGGACGGTGGTCTCTGCACCAAAACATCATAGTGGGCAAAGAAATTAGCGATGTCTGAAATAGGAAAGGAAACGGCCAATCGAGGCATCCAATTTATCTGGGGATCATAGTCTTCAAAGGAATTTGAAGGGTCAAAATCATTGCTTTTAATGTTATTAACCCGATCATCATACAATTTGGGATAGACCAGTCCTCCCCCAAAAATTACATTGCCATCATTTGCCGGGGTACCGTTGGCATAATACCATTGATCTCCACTACGAAATGCTTTGACTGTGCTGGAACCTGGTTCTTCTATATAAACCTTAAATTCATCAGCCACATTATTAGGTCGATCGCCACCATTTTGGCTATAGAAGGTCTGGGCATCCATTACTTCGTATAGTGAGTAAGGGTCTTTCAACACTTTGGTATTTGCATCGTACCGGTCTACCCGTAAACCTACCCGGAAAATGATATCCCGAAAACTAAATTTATCCTGAATATATGCCGCCTGATAAACAGGCTTGTTTGGACCCACGATGAATGTTCTCCTGCCATCGGGCCCAACATCCGTGAAAAAATCATCAAACTCCACATCATTTGACAACCGGTTGCCTAAATAGTCATAACCATAATAACTGATGATGCGCTGATCGGTCAGTTCCAATGGCGAAAAGAGATCTAAAGAAAGATCGTCAGGACTAATACCATCGACATTGACATACTCGGTGATTGGTATGCCTAATTTTTCCCGTATAGCCCGGTAAAACTTGAGATCCAGATCTTCCACCACCAGTTTTTCAAACTCTTCAAATATAATTTGTGGAAATACCACTCCAGGAAATGATCCTACCACCTTGGTCGTATCTACTCCGATAATCTGCCGGTTAGCTTGTAGTCTGGCTACTTCCCATAATCCAAAAGGGGCCACAGCCCAGGATCGGTTGTAGTTTTGTTCGTGGATCAACCCCAATTCGATAGAATG
>JAGQWV010000090.1 GCA_020437045.1 Saprospiraceae bacterium
CCGTGGAGCACCCGATTTTATTGGCCTTTTCACTCTCATTGCGAAAACCCAATGCATAATCCCGGTTAAAGTCAAAGGATAATTTTTTAGCTACCTCAGGGACATCCGTTGGTGAATGTCTCCAGAGTCGCTCCTAAATTAACTGTGAATTCGGTCATATTGATATTCATGGCATCAAGACTAACCATGGCGGGAGAAAGAATCTCACCGGTGATATTGATCGTATTGGCCACATATGTTCCAGCTGTGACGGTGCCTGTCAGGTCAAGGGTATTGTTGCAAGGATTATCAATGGAAAACTTGCCATAGGCTGTGCCCCAGCGACCGTCTTCATTAGGCATGGTAGTTGCCGTTCCTCTGCTAATCGCATATTCGTTGTAGACCCAAAAAGATTGATCATCTTGGGGATCCACAACCGTTGCCGTATAATCTCCCCAACGATTTCTGGCACTACCGAAAGTTCTTTCATAATAATCTACCCCTGCTCTCAGGGTTTTTACAGCGTCTGTTGCTCCTGCAGGATCTGCAGCATTCCGGCCTGTATAGTAAGCTCCAGGGAAAATTGTTGGTGCGGAAGCTGCAAATCCAATGGCCAAATCTCCACTGGCGTTCATGGCAACGGAAGGATAAAAAGTATAAGTACCACTGGCAATGTCTTCTCCACCGACATCTCCCTGGCCTAATAGCGTCGGACTGCCCCCTCCAGCATGATCGAGAATAGCCCAATGGGCAGTCGGTTGTCCGGCGTTACTCCCCGATCCGATATAAGTGAAACAAAGCGCTATTTTCCCGTCGCGATATACAGCATTTAAAAGTCGACGATCTCCGGTGCTAATCAGAGAATCACTATTCATTTGCGGAGCATTGGGAAAACTCCCTATTGAAAAATCCTCCAGATCACCCAAATCGACATAACTAAGGTTAAAGGTTGGCATCATGCCCAGAGGATTGTTTATACGTATGCATTGAACAAATTCGTTGGTACCATTGCTCAAACCTCCATAACCCAAAAGATAAGTGCCGACATTAGCCGGAATGACGCCTATCGTATGAGCCGGCTGGGTCGTTGTTGCTATACCACCCCCAGAATATGGATCGTATATACTTTCATTTAAAGCACCACCATCATAAATGCCTCCCGAGCCCACACCTTTGGGGACAATCCATAACCGAACTCCATTATATGCCCCATCGGCAAAGCCAAACATATTGGCAGTCAGATAAATTGCTTCTTCATCTAGAGCTAATCCAGGATAATCTGCCCAACTATTGACCATCGAAATGACTGTGAGTGCATTAATGGAAGATTTCCACCAGCCATCATTTGGATCACCCGTTTTTGAAACCGCTACATAGATTTTGGAGACATCATTGCCCGTCATCATATCGTCTCTACCAATAGTTTCGAGGGTGACCACAACAAATCGGTTACTATAACTGTCATAGATCACTTTGGGGTCGAATGTGCCGGTCGCGGCTGAAAAAAAGGACTGCAAACTTTGAGAATTTTGCTGTGTTCCGGTTTTAGTGTACCATTCAATTGATTTGTTTACGACATTGACCAGATGACTCATACCGGCCGTTGCATGAGGGTCCGGTGGTATGGCTAAAGAACCACCATTATTGACTCCATCCTGACTAAAGTTGATCGCTTCGATGCTACTGGATGTCTCTGTCACCAACGGTAAATCCTCATCTGGTTTAGTCTGTGATATTGCTGTCGGCTTAAAATCCGCTGTCGCTGCTCCTCCGGAAATTTCAGGAGTAGCAATAGGTAGGATTTTTTGAGCCCATAAATAACTGGATTGACTAATAAGAAAGACAAAAAATAAGGTCTTTACCCATGAATGTGCGCTCGTAATTGACATTGGTATTTTGTTGTTTTACTCGTAAAAGATAACTATTTCAACAAAAATAGTCGCCAATTTTTAGTCTCAGCGCATATTAAAATATGACAAAAGTCGATCAGAGAATCGGTTTATTTACACGACTTAGCTGATTCCATTCATAAGTTTCTTACCAAAAAGTGAGCTGAGTCTACTAATGACTTTTAACAACACTACGGAATCCAATTTTAGCTTGACTGGCAACTTTTACAAAATATATTCCAGGATTTAAATGATTGACATTCAATTGCAACTTAGAATCCCTTACTTTTTGCTGAATTAGTCGCTGTCCCTGGGCATTGAATAATTCTAAAATGGCACTATTACCTACCTGCTCATTCAATTCAATATTTAGAAAATCGACCATTGGATTAGGATAAACCGAAAAATCAAGCAGTGATAAATCATGTACTGCCACGGAGGTTGCGTCGGGTATCGCACCTACTGGAATGCCGGTGTACACGATAAAATTGTCCGCCTGCATATCATTGACATCGATAGAGCTATATCCCGGAAAAAAATCCTGTTGATACAAAATATGCAGGGTATCATTGACCAGACTGGCCATGGAGGGAAAGACGGTCTCAAAGAATTCATAAGCCTCGGGGTCGGAAAATTCCGGATTTATGATGTCATAGGCGGGGCCCCAGGTTTGGCCTCCATCAACTGACTTGACGGCCAACAGATGCCGGTAATTTTGTTCGTCCAGTTCATTATAATATGCTTCAGCTACCGCGCTGTATATGATATAGACGCCACCCTTATCATCTGCTGCTATCACCGGCATAGAAGTAGCTGATCCATTACCGTACCGTGGAATAGCCTCGAAAGTTAAGTCTATAGTATCATTGTCGTTGTAATCAAGAAAGGATCCTACCAGGGCAGACAGTTCCATTGTTTCATTCCAGTAGGATATTCCTGCCGTACCCGGAAAAAGACTAGTAGTGGAGTCGGTCAGATCATTATCCATCACATAACTATCCGCATAAGTAAGATGGACCAATCCGTCACCATCGATAGCAATCCCTCCCGAACCATCACTGGTGTAAATAGCCAGCGTATCCGGAGCCAAGAGATCAAAGGGTATATCATCAACGGTATAGCCCTGATCCACTTTGTATTTGTCTAAAGGAAAATCATTAACAATTGTCCTTTCCCAACTATCTCCATTATCATAAGACTTATACAGGGAAACATCTCCCCACATTCCAAAGACGGCAACAGCGACGATATTGTCTCTGGCGGCTATGCTATAGGTATCCCCTTCTACTTCGTAATAACTAGTGCTGTCTAAACCCGGAATGACCACATCTTGCTTATCCCAGGTGATCCCACCATCTAAAGACCGGTAGTATAAAGGATGTCCGTTCATCCCAAGATATTCTCCACCGCCCAGACCATCGGCCGGAGTGGTCAAAGCCAGTAAATGTATGGTCATCCCATCAGGTCCACCGGCAGCCGTTCTGGGCCATAACAGTCCTTCCGGTGTATTATTAGGTAACATGGATTCGCTCCAGGTTGAAGCACCTGGCTCTCTCCTTAGTGCCAACAGGTTTTGCCCTCCGGTATGTGCCGTGATGTGTAACGTGCCGTCCGCCAAACGAACCAGGCAAGGCCATCCGGTGCGCACAGATTCAAGACGAGTAGTGGGCCTGGGTGACCAGCTTCCATTCACAAATTCACTAAATCCCGTCCCCCGGTCAGGATAAGTTTGATCAAACGTCTGTGACAACATCCACACTCCCGCCTTGTATCCATCAGTTTCAGCAACGATTCGATTCTGTGAAGCAGCATTAGTTTGAATATCATAATAGGTGATCCCAAGTACGGACTCCTGATTAAGAAAATTAGCTTCTAAAGGCACCGAAGGTGCATCTCTCTGAAAATTGGTGTTTCGACTTTCACGGGCTTTGATTAACGGAACCGCCTTCTGTTGGGACAGCGGGAGATGTAAAAATTCCTGAGCAAAGACAGAAATCGGAAATAGTATAGCTAAGATTAAATAGGAAGTCCTTGACATAT
>JAGQWV010000091.1 GCA_020437045.1 Saprospiraceae bacterium
GTAGGCAAGAGGCTACAGGGTGTTATCATTCACAGTCTTGATTTTTTGCTATCTTTTTGATCAAGCAAAAAGCGAACATCTACTAGGTATCTTAGTCTTGGTAAGTTTTTTTCATTTACCCACTAAAAATGAATAAGAACCTATTTTTATTAGGAAGAACAAACTTCTTTCGCTATTCTTCTCCTTGCTTCCACTATTGTGTGCTTGGAGGAGCATCAGACAGCATCCTTCGAAAAACAAAACCGGTATGGCGAAATAACCGCACTATTATTGGCAGCATTTTCACTTTATTCTTCGTCAATATTTGTATTTAGAAACGCACTTCTGACGGGAGCCGGCATTTCACTGTCTTCACCCTTTACTGCCTTCCAAATGATTTTGCTGAATAATAAATCAGGCACCTGGTCCTCTTTTGACAAATCAATGCTTTCACTTTGAATAGCACCCCAGGTCCTTTCTTTATTGACATCGTTCAGGTTGACATTGATCGGGACTGCCTTAAATGGCCTGTCATCTGCTTGGTTGGTAAAACACCTCCACATGGGTTCTGCCGCAGCGTCATATTGACTCATTGGTGGTAAGCCCAGGATGAGCTCCATCGTCCTCAACATCGAAGAGGTAGAATACATCGTGTGATCTATATAGCCTCTTTTTACAAAAGGCCCTGCTACATACGCGGTAGTTCTGTGCGCATCTACATGATCGCTACCGTTTTGCGCATCATCCTCCACGATAAAGACGGCACTTTCATTCCATATTTTAGATTTGGACAGGTGTTCCACGAAAAGCCCCACGGCCAGATCATTGTCGGCTACATGCGCAAAAACCGTTGGCCGGCCTACCCGGGCTCCATCGGTGTGATCATTGCCAAACCTAATGGTACTGAGCCTTGGCACCTGATTAATAGCTACCAGTGAATCAAACTCTTGCCGCCACCGGTTGAAGCGCAGCGTGTCTCTTATTGAAGTACTATATCCGGGATAATAGGGACAAAAATGACCCTCGAGCGTAGGAATATTTGCTTTATTGTCATCCACAAATTCTCCATAGGTTCTGAACGAAATACCGGCTCTTTGGCAATAGTCCCACAAAAATCCACCGTCCGGATTGGCTATGTCTCTTTTACCTTCCGAATCATAGGTGCCTCCTCGACCACCATAACTCGACACCCAGGTTTTTTCCAGATAGTCGTTGGCATGGGCAGCCATAGACCAGCTGTGCCCATCGGCACTTACTTCACCATCGACATAAAAGTTATCCAGCAACACAAATTCTCTAACCAGTTTGTGCTGATTGGGTGTATATTTTTCTCCAAATAAGACCAAACTCGTATCTCCGTTTCCTTCAGGAATATCACCCAGGACCTGATCATAGGTTCTGTTCTCTTTAATAATGTAAAAGACATACCTAATGGGAGAAGGCTGTCCAACAATCGTAGGGATGGGATTACCGGGTTCGCCGGATGCCACTGCTTCTTTGCTCTTGCTGTATGGAGAGTTCTTATAAACTTGTTGCGAATATTCTGCTAAATCTTCCTGGTCAGGAGTTTCGATGATAGACATGGTACCCTTCATGAGGCCACCGATATATTCGATTTTTCTTAGTGCTTCTGCATCACCACGATGCCTTGCCGTTAATTGCTCAATATTGGTCGGATCCGGACCATTGGCATTGGCAAACGATGAGAAGCCCTTTCCATTGGTCACAAAAATTCTTTCACCAACTACTTTTACATTGGTCGGATACCATCCCACCGGAATGAAACCCTTCGCCCGGGATTCACCGATGTGTGTGACATCAAACACAGCGAGGCAATTGTTATCTGCATTAGCGACATATAGCGTTTTTCCATCACCGGATAAGGCAAGACCATTCGTCGCTGACCCCGTAGGTGCATCCGGATATAGAGAAGTCTGGAGGGATTCTAGTATTTCTTTGCTTTGGATGTCGATCACCGATACACTGTTGGTCCCGGCATTAGCCACGAATAGTATTTTACCGTCTTTAGAGAGCAGTAATTCGTTGGGATTTTCTCCAACCTCGATTTGCGCAATTTCCCGCATATTGTCTGTAGCATAAATCGCTACTTTTCTTGCTCCCCACAGTGACACGAAAAGACTTTTTTTATCGTTCGACAACAGACAAGTATAAGCTTCTATGCCCAGAGGGATTTTCCTTTCAACGGTTTTTTGAGAAATATTAATCACATAGAGTGTACTGTCATCTTTGGTAGTGACGTATAATTTATTCTTTTCGACATCAACATCTAAGCCGGTGGGTGATAATTTAATCGGCCAGGGTTTGGCTAATACGATGGTATCTTTAATGGAAAATCTTTGGTCATCGACCTCCATTCGATAAATCCAATTGTCATTTCCTCCACTGGCATAAAGGGTATGGTTGTCGGCAAACTTTAATCCATAGAAAGCTTTTCCAACCACCATTTGATCAAGCAATTTCCCTTTTTGGGCATCAATCAATTGAATACTTTGTACAC
>JAGQWV010000092.1 GCA_020437045.1 Saprospiraceae bacterium
ACCTACGGATTAACAGTCCGCCGCTCTAACCAGCTGAGCTAAGGAGGCTTGCTATTAAATGGCCTGCAAATTTAGGTTATTGATTCTAATCCCCAAATAATTTTAGCAGATATTTTAAAGCAGGTCACGGAGATACCTGCATTCTTCTGGCCACAGCTTGAACTGTAATTCTGATAATCTAGCGATACCTCGACAGAGCTGCATTTGTTGCTTCAAAGATTCTTCAGAATTTTGGTCTAAATTGGCACCATGAAACTGCTACTGGTAGAGGATAATAAGGAGCTGGCAGAAAATGTCTCCCAGTATCTCACTAAGGAAGGACACCTCTGTGAGGTGGTATACGCTATCCGTGAGGCAGAATATAAATTGGCGGCCTTTCAGTATGATATCTTGCTGTTGGATTTAATGCTGCCCGACGGTTCTGGTATGGAGATCCTCCGAAGGCTGGTAAAGGACAAAGGTGGTAATATGGGTGTGATCATTATATCCGCAAAGAATTCGTTGGGAGATAAAGTGGAAGGTCTCGATCTTGGAGCAGATGATTATTTGACCAAACCATTTCATCTTAGTGAACTGAATGCACGTATCAAATCAATTTTTCGAAGGAGACATTTCGATGGTAAGCAGTCCATTGAGTTTAATGAGATACACATTGACCCTGATACACAGGAAGTATTCGTCAATGGTGAGGCTGTGATCTTAACGAGGAAGGAATACGAGCTTCTGGTGTACCTGATTGCTAATAAAAATCGAGTTCTGACAAAACAAACCATAGCCGAGCATCTGTGGGGAGATCATGTTGATTTCATGGATTCATTTGACTTTGTCTACCAGCATATTAAAAACCTGAGGAAGAAGTTGACAGCTGCTGGTGCTGAAGATTATTTGACAAATGTCTATGGTATGGGTTATCGATTTAAGGAAAATATTTCATGAACCTTACTTTTAAAACCATATTATATTATCTGGTCATCGCCGTGCTGGTTTTTAGTGTGGGAGGAGTGGTTGCCTACCGGCTCATCTCTGAAGAGATTGCGGCAGAGACTGACTATTATATGACCCATTCTCTGGAAATCATTGAATATCGATTACAGCGGGCAGTCGAACGCGGATATAAATTGGAAAACCGATTTAATACAAGCCAACTTCAGGTAAAAGAGTTAATGACTGTACCGGTTGATACCAATATGCACTTCTCCGATACCCTGGCCATGCACCCTCATCTCAATCAGTTGGAAATGATGCGAAAACTTCAGGTAAACCGAATGGTTGCCGGTAAGTATTTTGAGATTACCATGATTGATGTGATTATAGAAGATTCTGATATCTACGAAAGTGTTGTCAAGATTATTATCAGACTTTTTGCCCTTTTCACACTGGTGATGATCATTGGTACCTTCATCATGTCTCGAAGTCTACTTAATCCCTTCAAAGAGACACTAAATAGAATTAAGAAATTCAATGTTCAGGATCCGTCACCACTCGTGTTACCACCAACTAGTACGACCGAATTTCGACAGCTTAATAATATCCTGGGAGAAATGGCGGGGAGAGCACAACAAGAATATCAAGCATTGAAAAAATTCAGTGAAAATGCTTCTCACGAGATGCAGACTCCTCTGGCAATCGCATCCGGAAAACTCGATTTGCTAACAGATACCGACAATCTTACGGAAGAACAATTTGGTTTGGTAATGTCAGCACAGCAATCACTCAAGAAGCTCTCTCAATTAGGTCAAAGTCTTTCGTTATTGACCAAAATAGAAAACAAGGAATTTATTATTAGTCAAAAAACGGATGTCAGTGAAATGCTGGAAGAAACGTTGGATAACTTCAAAGAATTTTTTGAGATGAAGGGGCTTAACCTTAAGACAAACATTAAAAAAGGAGTTAAAATGGATCTCAATGCCCATTTAGGAAGCATCTTACTCAATAACTTAGTCAATAATTCCATCAAACATAATATTGAAGGCGGAACTGTAGAAATAGTGTTGGAAGATCATCATCTGCAATTTCGAAATACTGGTGAGGTGCCAACTGTACCCACTGCACAGCTTTTCAACCGGTTTGAAAAAAATGGTAGCAGAACCGATTCCTCTGGATTGGGACTGGCGATTGTCAAAGAAATTTGTGACTATCATAGTATAAAAATAAATTATACGTATGATAATAAACATCAGATAGATATGGTGTTTTAAACAATGTTTCGTCAAACTTCAATTTTCCTTCAAAATCTATATCAATTTCCTTCAGAGTCCTGATGCATCTTTGTATCATCAATGAGCAGTTCCTTAAAAACTATGAACATTTTTATCAAGATATTTCTCTTCTTCTTAATTCTGATACCCAACCTTCGCGGACAGAACGATACGGATCTGAAGGGGCCACACGCAGTAGAACCGGATAAGGGTAAGGGAATGATCATCGGGAAGATTGTTGACCAAATGACCCAAGCACCTGTAGATTTTGCTACAATCTCAGTTTTAGCTAAAGTGGACTCAGCTATCGTCACCGGAGGGATATCAGAATTGGATGGAAAATTTGCGATCGAGGTTCCATATGGTGCTTATTTGATTAAAGTCGAATTCATATCCTATGCAGAAACTATTATTGACAATATCGTGCTGGATAACGATCATAAATTGGCTGATCTAGGTCAAATTGAAATCAGTCCATCTGCGCAGGTGTTGGAAGAAGTAAAAGTAATCGCAGAAAAAAGTGAAGTACAGTTTGATCTTGACAAAAGGACGTTCAACATTGGAAAGGACTTAGCAAACAAAGGAGGTTCTGCCGAAGATATATTAGACAACATTCCATCTGTGAGCGTGGATGTAGATGGAAATGTTGCGTTGCGAGGTAGTGAGAATGTCCGAATTTTGGTGGATGGTAAACCTTCAGGTCTTGTAGGATTGGGAGATTCAGGTGGCTTGAAATCGCTGCCGGCCAATATGATCGAAAAAGTGGAATTGGTGACGAATGCATCTGCACGGTACGATGCTGAAGGTACATCTGGAATCATAAATATTGTTTTGAAAAAGGATCGAAAAAATGGTCTTAATGGTTCTATCGATGTCTCCACAGGACTACCGGAAAGATATGGACTTGGAGTAACAATGAATGTGCGTAAGAAGTGGATTAACTATTTTCTAAATTATGGATTAAGACATCGGACGGGTCCTGGAACCGGACATACCATACAGGAATTCTATGGTGATGTTCCTATTCCCTTTACGGAGCAGTTTCAAACAAGAAATCGAGGTGGATTGTCTAATAGCTTTAGAGGTGGGATGGATGTTTTTATCACGGATAAGGATGTTTTGACCGGTGCATTTACCTATCGTTTGGGTGATGATTATAGTGACGCATTAACTAAGTTTTACGATTACGACCTGAATCGCCAACTAACCGGAATCTCGGAAAGGACTCAAGATGAAACGGAAGATGAAGATGATCTGGAGTACGAAATCAATTACGAACGAAAATTTGAACGGGAAGGTCAGAAACTGACGGCTCAATTTCAATATCGTAATAATCGGGAGACCGAATCCGCGGATTATTTGGAGACACCTTTTGATGCCAACTATCAGCGTACAGAAGATCCGGCATTGACACAAAGATCTTTAAACACAGAGAGCCATGGTCATACCTTGATACAAGCTGACTATATCTATCCGTATTCCAAAGATATGAAGATGGAAATGGGGGTAAAAGCAACATTCGGCAGGATTGGAAATGATTATCTGGTGGAGCAACTGACAGATCAGGGATGGTCAAATTTGGAAGGACTTAGCAATAACTTCAACTACGAAGAAAATATTCTGGCCGGATATCTCATTTTTGGTAACAAAATAGGTCAATGGTCTTATCAGGCAGGACTAAGAGCGGAACAATCTCGGGTACTGACAGAATTACTTGAAACAAATGAGACCAACGACCGATCTTATGCAAATCTTTTTCCCAGTGCCCATATCAATTACGAAATAAATAAAGGTAATTCACTGCAATTAAGTTACAGCAGGAGAATCAGCAGACCCCGCTTCTGGTATTTGAATCCATTTTTCACATTCTCCAATTCTCGAAATATTTGGGGAGGAAATCCCAATTTGAATCCTGAATTCACGGATTCATATGAAATAGGATATTTAAAATATTGGTCGGCCGTAACATTGGGAACGACCGTATACTACCGGCATACCACAGGGGTCATTGAGCGTATAGCCAGGGTAGACGGAGAAGGTATCACTCGTACTCAACCAGAAAACCTTTCGACGGAAAATGCTTATGGTCTAGAGGTAACTACCACGGCAGATGTCAATAAATGGTGGCGGGTCGATTTCAGTGCCAACATTTACAGTGAAAAAACCAGGGGCCAAATTGGAGATCTGGTATTGGCGAGTGATGCATTTACCTATAATAATCGATTGAGTTCGAAAATGAAGTTTTGGAAGGATGCAGAGTTTCAACTGAGATTTGATTATCGGGCCCCGCAGAATACAACCCAGGGACGTAGAAAGTCAATGTCTGGAGTTGATCTCGGTTTGAGTAAAGATGTGATGAAGAGGAAGGCTACGGTTACCTTTAGCATGCAAGACCTGTTTAATACAAGAAAATGGAGGTATGAAACCTTTGGAGATGACTTCTATATGGAAGGCCTACATCAGCGCAGAGCAAGACAGGTTTCACTGAGCTTCAATTACCGGATCAATCAAAATAAACAAAGACAGCGATCTGACCGCGGAGACAATGGCGGTGGTGGCGACGACTTTGGAGAATTTTAAACTATGAAATCAGCTACACCCATAAAACCAGATCTGTTTAGAAACAGATTTGTAAGATAGACTAGCAGAGTGATTTTAGCATAAACCGGCGAGTAGGATACAGTTTTTACTCCCGGTTTTTTGTTTTCGTTGTTTCAGTGACATTTTTCTAATTTTAATAGAAAGAAACGAATCAAATCAAGCCAGCTATGTCGAAAAAAGATAAACCCCATATTTCACCAGAGGTCAAATTGCCGGAAACGACAGTCAAAGCCTTTATTCTCGGTGCTGTGCTTTCAGTGATCTTAGCCGGAGCAAATGCTTATCTAGGACTATTTGCCGGTATGACGGTTTCTGCAAGTATTCCAGCGGCAGTTCTATCTATGGCCATTCTCAAATTGTTTAAGAATAGTAATATCCTCGAGAACAATATTGTGCAAACAGCGGCCAGTGCAGGTGAGTCACTTGCTGCAGGAGTGATTTTTACTTTTCCCGCTTTGGTATTAATGGGATATTGGACAGAATTCAACTATCTCGAAACAACCTTAATAGCCCTATGCGGTGGAGTATTAGGAGTCTTATTTACGATTCCATTACGACAAGCTTTGATCGTTGAACAAGATCTAACATTTCCTGAGGGTGTAGCCACTGCAGAAGTACTTAAAACTGGTGAAAAAGGTGGTGACTCAGTGAAATATTTGATCTGGGGAGGTATTGTGGGGGCTTGTATTAAATTTTGCGAAGCCGGGTTAAAAATCTGGTATGGTACTGCTGAAACCGCAGGATTGTTTGGTAAGAAAATATATGCCTATGCTGGTGTGAATTTATCTCCTGCACTCATTGCTGTGGGTTATATTGTTGGTTTTCATATTGCTTCGTTAGTATTTCTTGGTGGAGTCATCAGTTGGTGGCTGGCAATACCCATTTATATAGGTATTCATGGCGCTCCTGAAGGAATCGATCCGGCTACACTGGGTGCACAGATTTGGAGTAGTCAAATACGTTATCTGGGTGTGGGTGCAATGGTAGTGGGAGGTATTTGGGCTTTGATTAGTTTGCGTTCATCTATTGGTTTCGCATTGAAGAATGGCTTTGAAGCTTTAAAAAACGGTGGAAAAGGTATGGCGCAGCAAATCAGGACAGAACAAGATACTCCCATGTCCTGGGTCATCATCAGTATCGGTGTCATGATCGTTCCGATATTTATCATTTATCTCAGGGAGATCGGCGATGTTCCGATTACTGCACTCATGGCCATTTTGATGGTTGTTGCGGGATTTTTGTTTTCGGCAGTGGCTGGATATATGGCGGGTCTGGTAGGAAGTTCAAATAATCCGATTTCGGGAGTTACCATTGCAACTATTCTGACTTCATCACTTATTTTATTGGCTTTGTTGGGATCCGGTGCTGAGAAGGGGCCTGCAGCCGCCATTATGATTGGTGCTGTGGTATGTTGTGCCGCGGCTATAGCGGGAGATAACATGCAGGATCTTAAGGCAGGCCACCTATTGGGAGCAACACCATTTCGGCAGCAGATTATGCAGATGGTAGGTGTCGTAGCAGCGGCGTTTGCTCTGCCCGTGATCTTGCAGCTATTGCATACAGCATACGGATTTGGACCTGCGACTCCAGAGAGACCAGATTCACTTACGGCTCCCCAGGCGACCCTAATGGAAAGTGTGGCTAAAGGCGTTTTTTCCGGAGATTTACCTTGGACCATGGTCTATATTGGTGCAGCAGTGGGTGTATTGATTATTATTCTCGATCAATGGCAAGAACGCAGAGGTGGATTTCGTCTACCAGTGTTGGCTATAGCTGTGGGACTGTACCTGCCGTTCGAATTAGACAGTGCAATTTGGGTAGGTGGGGTCATCGCGTTATTAGTAAGTCGCTATCAGATCCGGCGCAAGAATCAAT
>JAGQWV010000093.1 GCA_020437045.1 Saprospiraceae bacterium
CAGGAAGATTTACCCTCCGCGCCCAACAACCAATGTATTCCTTAGCGATTGGTGAGTCAGCTGAAGTAGTGGGAGTGGCCATTCATGACTCACAATTTCTCAATTATTTGGGTGAAATGAACATAGAGATTGGTACCTCAATCGATGTGCTGGAAAAGTTTGAGTATGATGGATCTATGCGCATCCAAATTGGGGAAAACCAACCGACTTTAATATCACCGGTTATTGCAAAAAATATCCATGTTAAGAAAATATAACCTTCTGATCATTGCGGCAGTTCTACTGCTTGTTACGGTCCCGGCACTCAGTCAAAAACTAAAGGTCGTTGCCACTGCCTCCATGATAGCAGATATGGCAAAGCAGATCGGTGGTGACTTGATCGAGGTTCAGTGCGTAGTGCCAATCGGTGGCGATCCCCATATTTATGAACCGACACCAGGGGATGCCCACATGATTGCCAAAGCAGATATGATTTTAAGAAATGGACTGACCTTCGAAGGTTGGTTATCGGAATTAATAGAAAATTCTGGTTCAAAAGCCAAAAATGTGCTTGTCACCCAAGGGATCAAGGCTATCGAGAGTTTGATCTACGAGAATGCTACGGATCCACATGCGTGGATGGATGCCAACAATGGCCTGATATACATCAAAAATATAAAGGAAGCCCTTATTGAGGCCGATCCTGGTCATCGACTACAGTATGAAGAACAACATGATCAGTATGCTAAAAAGTTGATGGAATTGGACCGTTATATCATCGATAAGATTAAGTCTATTCCCGAGTCTAAGCGCATTCTAATCACCAGCCATGATGCATTTCAGTACTATGGCAAGCGTTATGGCATCCGCTTAGAATCGGTTTTAGGGACTTCTACCGATGCCGAAGTACAAACGGCAGATATTGTACGATTGAATAGGGTAATCAAAGAAAGTGGTATTCCTGCGTTGTTTGTAGAGAGTACCATTAACCCCAAGGTTCTAGAGCAACTAGCCGCTGATAATCATTTGCAAATTGGAGGTAAACTGTATGCCGATTCAATCGGTGATAAAGGTAGCCCAGCACCTTCCTACTATGATATGCTAAAACATAATACGGATGTAATTGCCAACGCCCTCTCCCAACCAACCCAATATATTTCTCAAAAGGAAACCAGTAGTCCATATTCAGTGCTCATCTATATTTTCATAGGTTTAATTATGCTTATTTCACTGGTATTTTTAATCATCAAATTCAATCGGTAACAATGTCTGAACGGGTCATCTCCATCAAAGATCTCTCCGTCTCCTACGAACGGAAGCGAGTTTTAACGAATATTTTCCTGGAACTCGAGCGTGGACATATCTATGGGGTAATCGGCCCTAATGGTGCTGGAAAATCAACTTTGTTTAAGGCTCTACTGGGATTGATTGAAGTAAATACGGGGACTATTCTAATAGAAGGTAAGCCGGTAGAAGAAATGCGTAAAAGACTGGTTTATGTGCCGCAAAAAGACGAAGTGGATTGGCAGTTTCCGGCAACAGTGTTGGATGTTGTGCTTCAGGGCCGATATCCACACAAGAAAATCTATCAACCTTTATCCAGGCATGATCATCGCCTGGCCGAAGAAGCGATGAAAAATCTTTCCATAGTACACCTCTCTAACCGGCAAATTGGAGAATTGTCGGGGGGTCAACAACAAAGAGTTTTTCTGGCCAGAGCCCTTTGCCAACAAGCGGAAATATTTTTTTTGGATGAACCGTTTGTAGGCGTAGACATCACCACCGAAGAGCGCATCGTCAAGATCCTCCAGTCATTGGCAGCGGAGGGGAAAACCATATTGGTGATCCATCACGATCTCTCGAATGTCGAAGCCTACTTCGACCATATTATTCTTATCAACCAAAGACTCATTGCCTCCGGACAAACAAAGACCACCTTCACTCCTGCAAATATTGATGCTACTTACCGGGCCCAATTGCCGATACTACATAAAACCGGGCTAATTGAATGAAGTACCTTTAAAATGAAGATTAACCCCCAAACGCCAATTATAATGATTTGATTTTAAAGGATTCAAGCCTTTTAAAACCTGATCGGTAGCGATAAAACCAATCCATTTGGGTCGAATCCAACTGGCTATAAAACCTAAATTGCCCTGACTATGGTGATTACTTACCGTCGCACCGATTTTCCATTGCGGTGCTAAAAGAATATTGGCTTGAACTCCCATGACCAGCGGTCGATCCAGAAGTCTTTGATAAACCGAAATAAGCGACAGATCGATGCCTGGTGTGATCTGATAGTTTATTGCTCCAATCCATTTTACAGGCAACTCATAATGGATTGGTCGCTGCTCTACCTTTAAATCGAATATAGTTTTCAGGGAATCCAAAGTACCATCTACCGTTAATGTCTGAGTCCCAAACACATCGGAAATTACCCCGCCTTCGTAAGTGGTTGTCTCCTGACTTATATATGTCTCCGCATTTTTCCAGGTAATAGATCCCCAATCAAGTATGGAAAATTGGAAAGTAAACTTAGATGACAAATTCCATTTAATACCCATATCGATGGACGTCCCAACATTAGGTGACAGAAAATTCCACTGATCTAAAGATTGAACCTGATAGTTGAGGAAGTTCCCATCATTGAAAGATAGGAGACCAACATTTTGAAATTGATAATCGGTACGAAGCGTAATCTGATACACATCATCGGAAGTACTCAGATCTGCGCTCCCCAGAGAATTGCCAAAATGATTGCCAAATAAAATTTTCGGTCTGATGCCAAACGTAAAATTGGACCATTGATGACTAATGGAAAAGCCATAACTATTGTAAGATGCTATGTGCACTGTAGGAGCAATATCAATGGTTTGCCCAATAAATGGCTGATTACCGTCAAGGTACAGTCTGACTAAATCTCCAGGATAGGTAATGGCGCTGTTAAAAACAATTTCATGATCGAACCCAAAGCTCCATTTGTCATACCCATATTTGATCTTGAACGTCTGTATTCGAAGATTGGAATACAGGAAATTCTGATCCTGCAAATTCGGAGCTAATGAACTGACCTTTAATACTGCATTCCCCTTTTCCGATTTAATTAGATCATGATAGCCCGGACCAGTATGGTAGAAATCGAAGAGAACACTTGGTAAGGCAAAATGCCAACCCTGATTATCGAAATTGGCAGGATTATATAGATCTGACTGCAAGAGATGACTGGACCCAAGTACAGACAATTCCGTTTGAGCTCGCAAACACATGAGCGATATCATGATAGTCAGAAATGTGATCAGGTAGCGCATTTAATGAAGTTTTACCTCTACTCCCAACCGGAGATCCAGTCTCAGTTCAGGGCTGATCTTTGTTGGGATACTACCCTCCAGTGGAGATTTGATTACAAAAGTTGTCTCAAGGAGATTCATATTCCGGATGGTAACAACGTCTTGCTCATCACCTTCAAAGTACAACACGCTGGTGGCCGTACCGATCTGATTACCCAATTCATCAGTGGGTGCGCTTTCAATTTTACGACCTGCTTCCTCTTTCAGTATGAGCTCCATTCCTCCGATCGTATCCTTCAAATAGAGGATTGGATCGAATGAGAGTGGTAGTCCATTATCAACAATTGCCTTTAAACGAAAATAAATGACACTATCCAGTGAGGAGAAATCAGTAGGGATGGCTTTTGAAATACTAATTTCTTCTACTACTGCATCAAAACTCAATTCGACTTCAGCACTGAGGATGGCACGACTACTGTCCGTTATAAAAAAATCACTGTTACCTGAACTCTCCGGATTGATAATAATATCCAGATCATAGTCTATTGCGACAATATCGTTATGGGTGATTGCCAGCAGGTTAGAATTACTTTTGTCGAAAGTAATTCTCGAATTTACCACATCCCCTATCTCCGAAAATCCGGGATAATCCAATATGATAAGATTATCAAACAATGTACTTTGGAGGGCCTGTGGCACCATATCTGCTCCAACCACATAAACATTTTTTACGTTGATGCCAATCGGCACGCCGAAGCTATTGGCCACGTCAAAGTGAATTTTTGGATTCTGAAAAGTGTATGTTCCCTCCACCAGACTATCTTGAATAGCCACATCGATCCGCTGCAATCCGCTGGGTATTGACGTTTGCGCAATCGAACCTTCTAAATATGAAAAATCCAAAGCTCCAATTTGAGCAAAGGATAATGGAAGTACTATTCTCTGGCCATCTACATTTCTTGCATCATATATCATCGATAGATTTCCACTGGAGAAATCAACTTCATACCCTTCCAGCCCAAAAGCTGGTGTTATAAAAGTACTGGGTGGACTTCCATCAAAGGCAATGACAAATTCAGCAGTAAACTCCTTACCTTCTTTCTTTAGTTGAGGTAACCTGATAGTAACCCTGATATCTTCTTCTTCCAAAGAATTAAACGTAAAAGTGATAGCATCCCCTTTTAAAACACCTTTCTTAAGAGCAAAGTCTGAGATAAGCGAAAGTGGTAGCACCACCACAGAATCAATGATGGGAAGTGGAAGATTAATATCGATTTTGGGAAACAACTCATCTTTAGTTTTTACAATCGAGTCGGAAGTAAAAAAGGCCGTATATAATCCTTCACTATTGAGCTGTATTCTCGTATCTCCCTCCAATTCTTCAATTAATTCATTAGAGGAGATATTTACATTGGCCAGAGGAAATGCAAGGAAGGGGGAAGAACTCTCAAGCTCGATCCCAGGTAATTCGTCATTTTTTACACAAGCTGCGAGCCATAGTAGTAAAAAGCCGAGCCAAATCAATTGACATGGTTTTCTCTTTCCTTCAGGTAGGTCACCATAATTCCCAACTTTCTTACTCCTTAATATTTCTACCTGGATAGTTTTTGATTGGAAATCTTTACAATATTGACGCCTGACACTGCATCGCGCCTCCGTTATGGTGTTAAAAATGATTTCAAAATAGTTGGACATACTTCATGGCGACCCCTACTAGCTTATTATAAATTCTTGTCCCAGCGTAGGTATTTCTATCGGAACATGAAAATAAGTATCGAGGTAAGAACGAAAAGAAAGTTGTGGTTCATATTCGCCATGCACCAGGAATATTTTCTTCAAGCGATTTTGATTCCTGATGAAGTCCAACATTTCGTTGCGATCCCCATGTGCGGAAAAAGAATCCATTCGGGCTATTTTTGCTCTGACCGGCTTTATTTCTCCATACAATTTGATCTCAGGCACACCGGCCAGCAACATTCCTCCTGGAGTATCGGGCGAGCAATATCCGACCATTAAAAAGGTATTTCGCGGATTATCAATATTATGATAAAGGTGGTGACGCACCCGTCCGGCATTCATCATTCCAGATGAACTGATTATGATGGAGGGCTCATCAGAAACATTTAACTCTTTAGATAGCTCCACGTTACGCACATAAGTTAAGGTATTGAAACCGAAAGGATTATCATCGATGAGCATATACTCATTCAATTCGTTATCGTAGCATTCCGGATGGGAACCATACACCTGGGTGGCGTTGACCGCCAGGGGACTATCAACGTATACCGGCACTTTAGGCAACATACCAGCATTCTCGAATTGGTCAAGAATATAGACGATCTCCTGTGTCCGGCCAACACTAAAGGCCGGGATTATGATTTTTCCCCGATTTTGGATGCAGGTTTCTTTGATAAGATTCAGCAAAATATCCGTTTCTTCCGGCTTACTGATGTGTTCCCGGTCACCATAAGTTGATTCACAGATCAAATAGTCGACATCCGGCATCTGTTGTGGATCACGGAGAATGGGACGGTCCGGCCGGCCGATATCACCTGAGAAACCGATTAAGGTCTCCTTTCCATGTTCACGAATCTTAAGGGTGACACTGGCACTTCCCAGTATATGACCGGCATCGCGATATTGTACTTCCACCGATTCATGGATTCGAAACCACCGATCGTAGGGCATACCGGTGAAAAGTTTCATGGTCGCTGATACATCTTCAGAATCGTAAAGTGGTTTTACGATCTGCTTTTTATTTTTCTTCTTTGCACGTTTGTTTTCGTACTCGGCATCCCTCTCCTGGATTTTTGCACTATCGAGCAGCATAATCGCCGCAAGACTTCGTGTGGCGTGCGTGGCATAGATTGGCCCACGAAACCCATCCTTGACCAATTTTGGTAATCTTCCGGTATGGTCAATGTGCGCATGTGAGAGCACTACGCAATCGAGATCTTCAGGCTTGAAATACCACTGACGATTAAAGTCTTCCATATCGTCGTCATGCCCTTGATATAATCCACAATCCAAAAGAATGGTAAATCCACTATCGAGAGTTATGAGGTGTGCACTTCCGGTAACCGTGCGGGCAGCGCCACAAAATCTAATCCGCATTATCGTATATCATTATTTCCAGCGGAAAAGATACAAATTAGTTTAGAGTGCCCATGGCCTTCTTATGCAAGTACTCTGCTTCAGGTCACCGAAGCTTAAGGCCTCCATATTCAGCTCGCACTCTTATCTCGCTTTTTGCATTGGAACTACCCCGATAACCCACTACCGTGGTACTATTATTTTCTCGCTGATCACGGGTAGTATGAACGTCACTGGGCAAATTCACTCCCGTATATCTTCCTTCCACATCAAACTGAAAATTTGGCACATCATCAACATCTATGTCAAGACCAGCATACCGGCTTGTTATGTCAATATTGGAAAAGCTCTGGTGCAGACGATCAATCTCCAATCCTCCATAGGACATTTCCGCATTTAGTTGATGCATTAAATTTTCCAGATTTATCTTGGTATATTTTGTGACGATTTTCATCGATTCGATCTTCTCTACTTCGAAGTTGTCATATTTTCCTTCATTGGTCACAGTACCTATGTCCCCCAAATGATAACCATCGTAAGCAGATTCCGAAATAATTTCATTAGCGCTTTCCACATGTACTTGAGAATACTTGGAATCGATTACTATTTTATTGGCATCATTAATTCTGAGTTTGTAGTAAGCTATTTCGATATTCGAAGTATTTGCCTTTGCTATCGAAGCATTGCCATAAGAAAGGTCCAGTCGCAATTCGCCAGCTACGTGATTAATTGTCAAATCTCCATATTTATGATTTACTTCCACATCTCCGGTAAAATCACCTAAATCGGCATCTCCATATTTATGCGCCAACTCCAAATCTGCAGAAGCTGGCATGGAAACCTCGTAATCAATGGTAACATCGTCATCATCCCACCAACTTTGAATAAACCACCAGGTTGATTTTTTATTATCTATCGATGTTTTTGCACTGACATATCGATTGTCGTTGGTAAAGTCTACATCAATACGATCAAAATCCTCTTCCGCCTTTCGCTCACTTGATGCATCGACGGTGATCACTACTTTTATGTACACCTCCGATTTATCCCAGGTCTTGATATTTACATGCCCATGTGCATTTTCGATATTGACCTTACCATCCTTATCAAGGGTGTAGGTTTTGGTAATGGTCTTCGTGTATTCACTCTTTGCCGAATAAGCAACCGTGGTGGCTACCAATAGCATTATAGCCAGGATGGTATATTTCTTACTATATATTATGAATTTCATTGTTTATTTTTTTTACTTCCTTTTTACGATTAATAGCGGTTTCCAGGAGATTTACTTTAGTCTCATAGGATTCAATAATAGCTTGAAAAATTAATTCCTTTGAGTTTTTAGGCGCGTGGATCAGATCTAATTTTAGTTTATTAATTTGATTATCAATAACATCCAATTCTTCTTTTAAAGCGGTCTTTTGCTCATCATCTTTGAGTTCTACAAAAAGGGATTCTATTTCACCATTAAAATACCCTGTCATGCCATCAAATTCTTCTGATTGATTGAGTGCTTGCAATTGTCGGTACTCATAGATTCTGGGATATACCAACATACCTAAAAACATACCTACGACCAACAAAAGAGAGGCAGCTATTGACCATTGCCAGGAAAGAATTTTTTGCCGGTTTTTTTTCTTCATTCCCTTTTCGATATCTGCCCATAATTTAAAAGATGGCCTTTCCTCATCAAAAGCATCTCTATGGTCCAGAATAAATTTTTCGAGCCGATCTTTTTCCCTCATCCTGTTTTACTTTTTTGGGTTAAAATTTGATGTAGCTTTTGTTTTGCTCTGCTGTACTGAGATTTTGATGCTCCTTCGCTTATGTTAAGTATCTCGGCAATTTCTCCATGGTCATATCCTTCCAGGGGATACAGGGTAAATACAATTTTGTATCCTTCCGGCAACACCTGAATAGCATTCTTAATCCGGGCAATATCTTCCAGATCAAAATCCTCAGCATAGTCATCGTATTCTATATCTGCCAGTTCATTCTCCGTTGAAACGAACTGTATTCTCTTTTTCTTTAGTTCATTCAAGCAACTATTTATCACTATCCTCTTTATCCAAGCTCCCAGGGTTGCATCACCTCTATATGATTGTATCTTGGTAAATACATCAATAAAGGCATTCTGAAGTACGTCTTCTGCAGCCTCACGGCTTCCCATCATCCTCTGACAAATATTAAACATTGCCTTGGAGTACGTCTGATATACCTCGAAATGCGCTCTCCGATCTCCCTGAAGGCACTTTGCTACCAACTCATCCTGTTGTGTAACGGTTGTCAAATGTTTTTTAGAAGTTGATTTGATAATAAGGACAACACTCACCAGAGAGGGTTGCATGATCAATGACTAAAAGATTGGAGGAAACCTTTTTTTGAATGGCATGTGATTAGTAAATATCTAGACTCAGTTGAAAAGTAAGTTAAGGAGCTCCACTTACCCGGCCCGATAGATTATTCCTCTGAATCGCCGGTATGGTCTTTCAACTTCTTATCTTCCACATTCTGGTCCAGAAATTTGTTCAGCTTATCGACGGGCATGGTTGAAATGATTTGACCGAATTCATTGATCCGGATATCAAATCCCTTCAAATCTTCATGCGCTTCAGGTACACCCTTCTTCGGAATTTTCTTTGGCATAGGTTTTTTTAATTTATAACACGAAGGTAGTCTTACACGGTTCCAGGTATATCGGATTTATCATTCCGGCATTTCTACGATTTGCGTAAAGGATAGCATTGCCCCGGAGAGCCTCTCCAGCGTTTCTTGCTTTGTGAGAATTTCCATGATAGAAAAGATATCTGCTCCTCTTGCCTCACCACTGAGAGCAACCCTCAAAAGAGGGAGAATGTCGCCAAACTTAACTCCCCGGCGATTGATAATTTCGCTGGCAACTTCTCTGACTACTTCTGCTTCAAATTGCTCTACCTCCTGCAGATGATGGACCAGGTCCTGCATTAAATTTTTGGTACTCTCGTTCCATTTTTTTCGAACTAAGCTGACATCATATGCTTTTACACCCGTGAAGAAATAGCGACTGGATTCTGGAAATTCGGCAAAGGTTTTAATTCGGTCTTGCATCAATAGACAAACAGCCTGTAGTTTGGGATCCTCAGGATCCAGTCCTTCCTGCAGTAGGAATGGTTTGACGGCCTCCAAAAGTTCGTCAGGTGACATGGTAGCAATGTACTGCGTATTGTACCAGAGTGCCTTATCATAGTCAAACCGGGCACCTGATTTACCAATATTATCGAGGGTAAAAGCGGCAATAAGCTGTTCTAAATTGAAAACTTCCTGCTCTGTGCCCGGGTTCCATCCCAGAAAGGCCAGAAAATTGACCAAGGCTGCAGGATGAAATCCCACTGATTTAAATCCCTCAAAAGATTCCTCCGGATTATCATCTATCCAGGCCAGCGGAAAAACAGGAAATCCAAATTTCTGACCATCTCTTTTACTTAATTTGCCCTTTCCGGTTGGCTTTAGAATTAAGGGTAAATGCGAAAATTCGGGCATCGTATCCAGCCAACCAAAAGCTTCATACAATAGGACATGGTGAGCCGTACTGGATAGCCATTCTTCTCCCCGGATCACATGAGTGATTTTCATTTGATGATCATCTACCACATTAGCCAGGTGGTACGTTGGAAGTCCATCCGCTTTTAGAATGACCTTGTCATCAAGTTCTTTACTATCAAAACTCACCTGTCCTCTGATTCGGTCTACGAAATTGATCTGCCGTTGTTCCGGTACTTTTATTCGCACGACATAGGGTACACCGTCGCTGATGAGTTGTTCGGTCTGATCTTTACTCAATACCAGCGAATTTCGCATGGACATACGGGTTGATCCATCATATTTAGCATGTCCATCACCGACTTGCCGCATCGACTCCAATTCTTCAATGGTATCAAAGGCATAGTAGGCCCATCCCTGATCAATCAGAGATTGCACCTGGCGCTGATATAGTTCTTTTCTTTCTGATTGCCGGTATGGCCCAAAAGGTCCTCCCTGTTTTGGTCCCTCATCCGGTATCAGACCACACCATTCCAATGACTGCATAATATATTCTTCTGCACCAGGCACATATCGGGCCTGATCGGTATCCTCAATTCGCAACAAGAAATCTCCACCGTGCTTTTTAGCAAAAAGATAGTTGTAAAGGGCCGTGCGAACACCTCCAATATGGAGCGGTCCGGTAGGACTGGGGGCAAATCTCACTCTTACCTTACGTCCAGTAGCATCATTAGCAGGTGAATCAGCAGTCATATCTAAGTTATTGATCATATATAATTAAATATATTGTAAGCAGCAATAAACCAAAGTTATTCGTTGTACGTTAATAATTTGAAGTGCAAATAAAAGGAATATTTGCCCGTATTTCCAATCCGCAAAACCGCCAACATGTATTTAGTAAGGACCCCAGAGCTAATTCAGAATCTATTTCCAAATTTCATTTGGAGAATTCCCACTACGGAGAAAAAGCTATTTCTCACATTTGATGATGGCCCAATACCAGAAGTAACTCCCTGGGTATTGAAAGAATTGTCTCTTCGCCAGGCTAAGGCTACTTTCTTCTGCGTGGGTGAAAATGTAGAACGGAATCCGAAGATTTTCCAGCAGCTTCGGAAAGATGGACACACGGTAGCCAATCATACCAACAATCATTTATCGGGCTGGAGGACAGAAAATATACCCTATTTTCACAACGTACGCAGAGGAGCCAATCTTGTCAAGTCTCCTATCTTCAGACCTCCTTATGGGAAGATCAAACCCTCACAGGTACCCTTCTTAATGCGCCATTATCACATCATTATGTGGGATGTACTTAGTGGAGATTTTGATCCTAAGATCACGGAAGAACAGTGCTATAGAAATGTAGTGGATAATACCCAGCCTGGGTCGATTATTGTTTTTCATGACAGTATAAAGTCCGAAAACAAATTGCGATATACCTTGCCAAAGGTGTTAGATTACTTTACAGCTCTGGGATTTAAGTTTGAAGCACTTACTGAAGAACTCATTGAAGTTTCTGATCAATTCCGACAGCGGGCATAATTAATTTAAACCTTAATTTTGCTACGGGTTATTCATAGTTCATTTGCCGTAAAATCGACCAATATTGCGCCTGGTTTTCCTGGAAAACATTTCTTACGTATCTTTCCAGGGAACAAATAACAGTGCTATCATTGTTATTTGTCCAGGAGCTTAAATGGATATGAAGACACCTAAAGAAGTTTTAAAATCTTTTCGAAAAAACCTGGATCCAGCCAAATTGCTGGCGCAGTTGAAAGGATATGTAAACCAGATCGGAGTACAAGCCACGTATGCCGTTTTATTGCTTTATTATGCCTACCGACGACCGGAGACCCCAAGCTGGGCCAGGAGAATGGTGCTTGGTACATTAGCGTACGTTTTAGCACCCATTGATGCTATTCCTGATCTTAGTCCTTTTTTCGGTTTTTCTGATGACATCGGCGTCCTGATGTTTGGTCTGGTGAGTATTGCTGGTCATATTAATAAGGACGTCAAAGCTGATGCCCGTGTCAAGCTGGAGCAGTGGTTTGGCACTGTAAGTGCTGAAGACCTGGATGAAGTGGAGAAAAAAATTGGCTAAGTAACCGGCTAGAAAATTTTCATAAGTATTCTGCTACACATCCATTTGATTGATGGCATTTTATTACTTTGTCATCATAAATTACCAAAAACTTAGATGCGATACCAAGCAATTGATCCGACTCTTTTCATCCAGAATCGACAACGTTTTGCCCGCCAGATGAAACCCGATTCATTAGCAATATTTCATTCGAATGATGCCATGCCACGAAATGGTGACCAACATTTTCCCTATCGCCAGCATTCAGACTTTTTTTATCTGACCGGTGTAGAACAAAAAGATTCTACTCTGATTTTATTCCCCGGAGCACCTAAAAGTGAATTTAAGGAGATCTTATTTATTAAAAAAGAAACGGAACATGCACGAATTTGGGAAGGTGAAAAGCTTACAAAAAATGAAGCTTCTGGCATTTCAGGTATCGAAAAAATTGTCTGGTCAAGTCAATATTCATCGGTACTGCATGACTTAATCAAACAAGCTAAAAGAGTTTATATCAATGGTAATGAAAGTCAGGGTATTGATGATGAAATTCTCACTCGTGATCTGCGACTGGGCAATCAGCTGATGAGACGGTATCCAATGCATAAATATCACCGTTCACAGCCCATTTTGAGGAATTTACGGATGATCAAGAGTACCACAGAAGTTGATTTAATCAAACGGGCTATTGATATCACCAAAGCTGGGTTTGATCAGGTGTTGAATCTTATCCAACCTGATATGTGGGAGTACCAGGTTGAGGCTTTGCTCACAGGGAGCTTCATTCACGAGGGTGCGCAGGGTCATGCTTATGCCCCTATAGTAGCAAGCGGTGCAGCGGCATGTGTACTACACTACATCACCAATGATCATCAATGCAAAGCCGGTGACTTGCTTTTAATTGATTTTGGGGCTGAATATGCAAACTATGCAGCCGATCTTACCCGGACCATCCCGGTAAGTGGCCGATTCACCGAACGACAGGCCAGTGTTTATAATGCAGTCTTAAGAGTGATGAAGGAGACGAAAGAAATGATGGTGCCCGGCATTCTCCTGGATGAACTGAATACAGAAGTTGGTAAAATGATGAGCCACGCCCTGGTAGATCTTGGTCTTCTTGACAAAAATGAGCTAAATTCTAAAGACGCTAAAAAACAACCTTACCGGCGATATTTTATGCATGGCGTCGCCCACCATCTGGGATTGGACGTTCATGATTTGTCAGATCGTTATTCACCCTTTCAGGCTGGCATGGTGCTTACATGTGAACCAGGGATCTATATTCCGGAGGAAAATTTAGGTATCCGTCTTGAAAACAATATCCTCATTACTGATGAAGGTCCGGTAGATTTGGCCGCTCATGTTCCCATCGAAATAGAAGAGATAGAATCACTCATGGAGCAATCTCAACTTTCAGCCTTCGATCATTCTTAGGTAAAATATTGTTCATCCGTTTCAAGTCAACGTGAGAGATAGCCTCGCACAGATTGCGCTCAATTAGGGCTCCTTTTCTATCTTAGGAGAAACAATGCCATTTCAAACATGATTTCTTCCAGAAGACGCTTCCTTACTAGTTTCAGTGCAGGAGGCCTAATGATCCCTACAGTCCTCCATTCCATAAGGGAATTGTCCGCCGAAAAAAAATTACCTATTTCGTGCAGTTCATACAATTGGACCACCTTCTACAAAAGACAGGGTTTGAATTGGGGAGAAGATCTCGATTTTTGTTTTGCACAGTTTAGAGAAAGTGGCATGACTGCGCTTGAACCTTCCTTTACCACTCCGGAAGAAGTAAAAAAATATCAACCCTATCTTGAAAAATATCAGATTTCCATGCCATCAGCCTATGTAAATAGTGTTTTACATGAGGAGGACTCCGCCAATGAATCGATTGAAAATGTATTGGCCATTGCCGAAAACCTTAAACAATCGGGTACAGTCATTCTGGTAACCAATCCCACCCCCATATCCTGGACCGATAAAATCGCGAAAAGTGATGACCAGGTAATGTTACAGACTGAAAAATTAAATTATCTTGGCAAGAAGTTAAAGGATATGGACATTGCACTGGCATACCATACGCATGATAGTGAAATGCTTGCCGGTGCTAAAGAAATTCATCATGTACTGCAAAATACGGATCCGGCAAATGTCAACTTTTGTCTCGATGCACATTGGATATTTCGCGGTAGTCAAAACTCGCAGATAGCTGTTTTTGATTCAATCAAAATGTACGGAAATAGAATTATCGAATTGCATATCCGCCAATCGAAAAATGGGACCTGGACCGAGACTTTTGGTCCCGGTGATATTGATTATAGTCAAATGTCCAATGTATTTGAAAAGGACAAGATCAGACCCCACCTGGTCATTGAACAAGCGGTTGAAACAGGCACACCAAACACCCTCGATGGTATTGCAGCACATCAAATTAGTCTTAAGCAAGTTAAAAAGATCTTTAATCGTTAAGTTGATTAAATAAAAGATGTTCAATTTGCCACTGCCATTCCCCAATGATGCCAGAAAATACAGTCAATATTAAACCGGGAAAGGTTAATTTTGTAATAATTGGATACTCACTTACAATTTGATTGCATTTTTTCGGTTTTTGAATTGTTTAATTTTCAAAGTTTCAAATCAATCGACAAGATAAATACCTGACAAAAAGCTGAGTGAATGGTCAAGTATTTTCTTGGATTACAATTGGTATTAACTTTATCAGGATGTATTTTCACCGAGTCCGATCCAATTGATGAACTATCTTCCCAAAAATACCCTGGGGTCGACTCCTCTCTTTATGCTGCTTTCAGCATGTTTGAATATGAAGGAAACCTTCGTGGCTTTTCGATTGATCTTTCTAATTCGGGTATTACCGCATCGTTTACAGATATTCCTGAAATTCACGTCGCTGGTCAATGTAGATACGATTATTTAAATCGAAAATCGATACTAATTGATTCGATCTATTGGCATATTGCTTCCGGTCTAAATAGGGAGCTAATTGTTTTTCACGAACTTGGTCATTGTTATCTGGATCGCGATCATCTTGACACTGCCTTTTCCAATGGTATTTGCCGGAGCATTATGCGTAGCGGTACTTGTTGCTGCCAGGATGCATATAATGAAAGAAACCGAAAATATTATCTCGACGAATTATTTGGTATCAACGTCAAAAATTAAAAGAAAAGCATGCACTTTGTAGCTGCCTTAAAGACTTTAAACTGAGAATATTTCTTATTTAAAATTCCAATTTCTCCACATGCTGCTATTACGTCGAAGATATTGATTGAGTGTTTCTCGGTCTACGACTCCAATCATTTTTTCGGTACTATAAACCGGAATGATTGAGTATCCCTTTTGTTGAAAAAGCCGGAAGACCTCGCTCAATCTCCAAGTACTGGAAATGGGCTCGTAACTTGGACTGAGATATTCCCGAACCTGACTTTCTCCATCATTTTTTTTCTTTGCTTCTTCGATAAATTCCTGGTGTAAAACTCCCTGAATATTACCCCATTGATCAATCACAATAAAATCTTTTTCCTGACCCTGATTATATAAATCAATGGCATGGGAAATGGGTTCATCAATGGAGATCGCTGTAAAATTAGAGCGTAGTACATCATCGACAGACTGCGTTTGAAGCAGGTCATCCACCAAAACCATCTGATATTCTCCTGCGGCAGAAATAAATACAAAAACCCCGATTAAACTAAGTATGACATCACCCCGATAGATACCCCCAATAAAAAATAAGACCGCAATAGACTGCCCTAAAATGCTTGCCCACCTTGTAGCGGTTTTACGCCCAAGTTTCATCGCCAGCAACGCCCGGAATATTCTTCCCCCATCCATCGGAAAAGCGGGAATCAAATTAAAAACAATCAAAGCCGCGTTGAGCAGGAACAGGGTTGGAAAAAAATTGGGGCCGTAATCAAAAACACGTTGGGGGTCTCCGATGGGCATTAATCCCTGTCTGGTAAACGTTACCAAAATAGCACCAAGAACGACTGCTATGATAAAATTGACCGCCGGACCAGCAATGGCAATTATAAGTTCTTGTTTTGGCTTATCCGGCATTTGCATTAATCTGGCAACGCCACCAATGGGGGATATAATGATATCCTTTGTCTGAACTCCGTATTTTCTGGCAGTCAGTGCGTGGCCCAATTCATGTAATACCACACAAAAAAATAGTACGAGGGCAAAGAGACAAAGACGAGCGATACCGATCGTCGTCATACCCGACTTATTTCCAATGTAGGCAATCCAAAGAAAGAAAAACCCGAAAGTCCAGTGTACTTTGATCGGAATTTTGGCTACCCGTAAGATATGATAAGACAGACCTAGCATCTACTTAGCTTAAACGATCGGTGGCCCATATAAAATTCCCTTTAAGATATTTCTGGAGATCACTAATTTCTGAATCTCAGAAGTACCCTCATAAATTTGCGTGATTTTAGCATCTCTCATCATCCGCTCTACCTGATATTCTCTGACATATCCATAACCCCCATGAATTTGTACGGCTTCGGTTGTATGTCTCATGGCCATGTCAGCGGCAAACAATTTAGCCATAGACCCCGCCATATCGTAGTCTAGGTGTTGATCTTTTAAGATGGCTGCCCGACGCACCAACAATCTCGCTGCTTCGATATCAGTGGCCATCTGGGCTAGTTTAAAAGAAATTGCCTGATATTTAGCAATCGGTTTGCCAAAAGTCTCCCGCTCATTGGCATATTTTAATGCCAATTGATAAGCCCCTTCGGCAATACCCAATGCCTGCGCTGCGATGCCAATCCGGCCTCCAGATAAGGTCTTCATGGCAAATTTGAATCCAAATCCGTCATCTCCGATGCGATTCTCTTTGGGTACTTTGACATCCAAATAGCTGATCGTTGTAGTGTCAGATGCGCGGATACCCATTTTATCCTCTTTAGGGCCAATGCTCACTCCAGGCCACGAAGGTTCGACTATAAAACAATTGATACCATGATGGGCTTTCTCAGCGTGTGATTGAGCTATAACCAGATGCAGGCCACTCGTAGCTCCGTTGGTGATCCAGTTTTTAGTACCATTGAGTAGATAATAATCTCCATGATCAATAGCAACTGTTCTCTGACTGGTTGCATCACTTCCTGCTTCCGGTTCGGATAGACAGAAAGATCCCACGAATTTACCGGCAGCCAGCGAAGTAAGGTATTTTTCCTTCTGTGCTTCAGTTCCAAAGGCTTCCAATCCCCAGCAAACCAACGAATTATTTACCGACATAATCACCCCCGCAACGGCATCGACCTTGGAGATCTCTTCCATAGCCAGCACGTAGGACAAGGTATCCATTCCGCCGCCGCCATATTCAGGAGAAGTCATCATACCCAGAAAACCCATTTCCCCCATCTTCTTCACTTCCTGCGTTGGATATTGCATGAGCCGGTCCCGTTCTACGACGCCCGGTAGTAATTCTTTCTCCGCAAATGTCCTCGCAGCATCCTGTACTCCCAATTGCTCCTCTGTCAGTTGAAAATCCATCATATCAACATATCAATTTGTCGATCAGCAAATTAACAATTTATCCTAAATGTAGCCAAAAGAGGGTTTTTACTCACGTAGTCATGAGCTGGGCGAATAAACCTTGCAAATATGGAATGAATACCGCTGCTCTCCGCGGATGGAAATCCTCACTAACAAAACGGCTAGAAATGAAAAATACAAATTGGTTGATCTGATTGGCTAATCCAGTAGTCAAATAAAAAACGAGAGAGGCTACGGTCTTTACCATGCCTCCCTCAAATTTTATGAAAAAGATATCAAGCGTCTGTAGTTCTTACAACTCGGTCGTCGGACAAACGTATTCGGACAATTTAATTTTTCCCTCCTCTTTGATCGCTTCCATTCCTCCCCTTACATCAATCAAATTGTCATAGCCCCGAGCTTTTAAAATTGATATAAATGTCAGTGACCGATAGCCACTATTACATTGTACATAGTAGGTTTTCTTTTTATCGATTCGAGTCATTGTCTCATTGATGTAATCCAGCGGCGCATTTATAGCTCCTACTACATGCTCGCTGTTATACTCACTCTCTCGACGTACATCTACTACCTTCTCTTTATCAATCTGCTCCAATTGTTTAACATCGATCGTTTCGACAGAATCCAGCTCCCGACCATCCTTCTTCCAACTTTCAATTCCACCATCAAGGTAGCCCAGAGATTGGTCATAACCTACTCTCGCCAGTCTGGTCACTACTTCTTCTTCCGTGCCCTTATCGGCTACGAAAAGGATTTTTTGTTGTACATCAGGTATCAAAGTACCTACCCAGGATGCAAAGCTTCCATCTAAACCGATAAATATAGATCCCGGTACAAATCCGGCACGGAAATCATCTTTAGATCGGGTGTCGATGATGACAGCATCTGTTTCATTGGCTACTGTTTCAAAAACCCTTGGACTCATGGCTTTCACCCCTCTTTCGATGACCTCGTCTATACTATCATATCCTTTGATATTAAGAAGGACATTCTGGGGAAAATATCCCGGAGGAGGTGTCAGTCCCTTCAATAATTCTGCTATAAATTGATCTTTATTCAGACTGGGAGCCAAAGCATAATTAGTCCGCTTCTGATTACCCAATGTATCGGTTGTTTCTTTACTCATTTTTTTACCACAGGCACTACCTGCACCATGCGCAGGATACACAATGATGTCATCTGCCAGTGGCATGATTTTATTTCTTAACGAATCATAAAGATATCCGGCCAATTTCTCCTGCGTCAGATCAGCAATGACTTTTTGTGCCAAATCAGGTCGTCCCACATCTCCGATAAATAATGTATCTCCGGTAAACAATCCAACTTCTTTACCTGACTCATCTCTCAACAAAAAGCAACTACTTTCCATCGTATGGCCCGGAGTATGCAGCACTTCAAGTGTAATATCTCCAACCTTAAAAATCTGTCCGTCCTCCGCAACTATTTTTTCAAACCCGGTTTCCATTTGTGTCGGTCCATATACAATCTTCGCCCCCGTTTTTGCGGCAAGATCTTTATGCCCGGATACAAAATCAGCGTGAAAATGT
>JAGQWV010000094.1 GCA_020437045.1 Saprospiraceae bacterium
TTGTCCTGCTGAGCCACGTCATGCTGAGCGGAGTCGAAGCAGGAGTCGAAGCAGGAGTCGTAGCCCAGATGGGTAGTCTCATTCTTACATGCAGCAAGCGCATTTAACTGTTCCCAATTTCCAGAAATGATGGCTTCCTTTTTCTTCCTATTCCAACCTTTAACTTGTTTTTCAAAAGAAATTGCTCTATAGACATCATTAAAATCCAGAGAAAAAACCAATTCTACAGGTCTTCGTGAATAGGTATAAGATTTAGGATGCAAACCACTTTGATGTTCGGCTAATCTTCTTTCCAAATCATTAGTTACCCCGGTGTAATAATGACCATCAGCACATTTAAGGATGTATACGTAGTATTGTTTCATGGTTAAAGTATATACTCAATGTAATCAAAAATAAATCATAAAGCACCCTTCGACTCCGCTCAGGGTGACAATTAACCCAACTCAGGGTGACAATTAACCACATAAATCGTCTTTCAATTCTTATAAATCTCAATCCAAATAATGACTTGACGAGCCACCTCAAGCTGAGCGGTGTCTTGCTGAGCGGTGTCCTACTGAGCCACGTCCTACTTAGCGGAGTCCTGCTGAGCGGAGTCGAAGCAGGAGTCGAAGCACCAAATGTTAATAGCAATGCTAAATATAGCAACACTCCAAAATGTTCGTTATATTAATATTACTAATCTTGACTTCATTACTAGTGCTCTCAGCATCGAAATGGAGATCCTACCCATCCAACGGGAGACCTTTGCAATCCCGGTACTGGCAAACAGGCTCGTCCATGCTGCACGGGAACTGGAACTGCCCATAACGAGATATCAGACCAAAGATCAAATGGTAATTCACAAAATAGTAAAGGTGAGAAAAGCCATACTTTATGTACCTCCGTTCTTAAAAATATACTTATGGGAATAATCAATTATGAAAATAAATTCATTGAACATATATTCTTACTTCCAATTATATTAAGTATAATTTTAGTACAATGCAATTTTAATAAGCCCAAACTACACAATGATACACTCCATGTAGCCAAGTTGGATGAAAAAATATTTCCTTTGGATCAGGAAGCAATGTTTTTGAACAGATCAACAAGATTAGACGATCAAGATGGCCTCCAGATATACTCCTTTTTTAGCGATCAAAATCACACATTGTATGTATATGATTACGATAAGGCTACCTTAATTAACAAGATAACATTTGAACTAGAAGGCACTAATGGAATTGGACTAAATTACAATGGTCTGGGACATATAATGTTGTCAAGTGATTCATTAATGCTTTTTAACTGGTGGACCGATCATTGGCAAATATTCAATCAAGGTGGTAAGCTTTTAAAAGCTTATCAAAAACCAGTTTTAGAAAATCACACTTATCTACCATATATTAATTATTGGGCTCGCCCCGAGCGCATAGATCAATCCGAAATTATTATTCCCTGCTTGTTGACCGGGGATCTATGGTGGACAAACAAGACTGATTTCAAAAGCCTTATGCGATTCAATTACACCAATGGTAGATTTGTCTTTGATGTTGGCATGCCACCAATATATAATAATCACATTTGGGGCCAAAATCCTGATAAATATGTTATTCTTGGTGATTTCAATGAAAGGATGAATTCATATATTTATTCCTTTTCGATTGATGACAATATATACCAATTCGATTTAAAAGATCACAAAATTAAAACAATAGCAAGTAAGCGGAAAATAACAGGCTTCTCAGACGTCGTACCTTATCCTGATGCAATACCCGAAGGAACCTCCATGAAAAATGATTATGGGTTATTTGAAAAAATGAAAAGATATGATTTCACCAATCCATATTATGGCGGATTGTTTTATGATCAATACAAGAATTACTACTACTTGATCTACTTATTAACGCAAACAGATGATGAATATGTAAATGAAAGGGGCAGTGCAAATTCTATTCTTTTTGTTCTGGATGACGCATTTCAAATAATAGGAAAACATCAATTTGACGGACGCGAGTCCAGTATTTTCAATTCCTTTGTGTCTCGACAGGGGTTTAATGTCTTAAACAAAAGAAAATGCCTTGATGACGAAGAACACATTTACTATGATGTCTTCGGAATCGAATGAACGTCAGCTCGGATTGTCATTAATTAAAATTAAATATAAATTATCTTGATGATCAAAAGCTTTTACCAGAAGCGGCAACGGAATTAAAAAAGTTCGTTGGCGGTCTAAAGGAGACCACCGGGTTGACGTTATTCTATTTTGAGTTAAAAGAGGATCTGGTAAATTAGCAATTCGAACCTTTGCGACTTGATATTTCCTAAATATATAACCTGCAGAACATTAATCGCGTTCGCACTTATTAGTTGCATAGTGTGTAATTGTAGCAACGAAAAAATTAATCAATACCCAAATATTGAGCTTCCAGTTATAGCTGCTAAGAACTATGAAGGAAACATCTATTTAACTTCTTTTGTTGATTCCATGGAATTGATCCCATTGTCAGAAACAAAAAATTTGGTCTTGCCGCCAATCCAAAAACTTGCTTGTATTCCTAATGGATTTGCAGTGAAGTGCTTCAATCGTGAACAATTGTATTTCTTTAGTCTCGATGGTCAATACATTTCGAAAATAGACGTTAGCAAGGATGGTAGTCCTGGCATTTCAAGTGTATCCGATTTTGAATACGAGCCAATGACCAATAGCCTGATTATAAGTGATATAAATAGACACCGATTGTGTTTGTATTCTTTTGAAAAAGATTCAATCATTAAAGAAGCGAAATTTAAAGACTATCCAATATACGATGTGTCCTTGCAAGGTGATCATATATATGCTATTACTAATGATCGCTTAAGAGGATTTATAAAAGTACTAGGTTGGGATGGAACCGTGGCCGAAACGAAGGTAACTGATCCGGTATCATTTAACATGGTTGTAACTGGGAACTCAATTTTGAGGTCGAATGATACCTTATTTATGAATCCAGGATTTACAGACACAATTTATTATGCATGGAATGATAAAATTCATCCCTATTTGATTTTGGGACATGGTGAAAATTCTATGGCGTCTCTAGAACTGGAAACTTTTATGCACGATTTTTTGGATCGTAATTTTAAACCTTATAATCAGGATATTTTGGTGCCATGGGGATCTATTTTTAGACATCAGGATTATTGGTTTATCCAGATTGCCTGGCCATTTAAAACGTTAGTATGGGATAGATCCATGAAGAGAGCTGTTGTATTGGATCGAAACCAAATAAAAGATGTAGCTTTGTTTTTCCCACATGCTCCATTCACATTTTTAGATGAAGATGATTACGGATATGCTTATTCTGCCATTTTGCCAACCGAGCAATTTTATGCTCAAGCACAAGCATTAAATTCTACGCATCCTGATTCCCATGTAAACAGGATTGTACAATCATTTGTGGATGGTCACCCTGAAGAAGGTGAATTCGAAAATCCTATAATTGTTAAAATGAAGCTCGGAAAGAACTTTATTAATTTATTGGAATGAAACACTTCATACAAAATGGGAATGCCAAAAACCGCAATTGGAGAAGGGATAAACGCATAATCTTCAAAATAAATTCAAAGTGATCAATAAGCTTTGCTGTTCCACCATAATGATTTTGGTTTCAATGGCTTGCCAAAACCAGCATACGATAAAGTTTGACAAGCTTGAGCTGCATAAAATCACCAAAGATCAATTTAAAAGCTTGGGTACTCTTTCTGGTACCCCCATACCCATTGATGCTACCTTTAACCCTTCACACATTTATCATTTTAATGGCAGGATATTTTTGGTAGATATCGACCACACTGCCGGCATGTTGCGGATATACGATGACTCTATTTTGGTTTCTGAGCGGATTCCACAAGGCGCCGGTCCTCATGAATTACCGGATATATGGAATATCCAACAGATAACACCGGATTCATTTATGTTTTATTCGTTGTACGGCCGAAAGATAATTCCATATAATTACCCCAAAGACACCTTATACAGTGGCATAAAAATAAATTTGCTGGCCTTCGATAACCCAATCGTGTTCGGTACGACGCTTTGGGTTACTTCCGGAAATCCGGAACCCGGCTGCAAGTCATCCAGGTTTTCACAGTGTGATCTTTCCGGTAATTACATAACGCAATTTGGCGAGCTCCCTGTCCTGGACACGACGCTATCACCGGAAGCCTATGGGGAGGCATTTATGGTAAAACACGATTACGACCCAAACAGCCAGTCGGTGGTACTCGGCTATGTCTACACCGATTTCCTTGAAATCTACCAAATGAATGGCGAGGTGGCAACGAGGTTATTCGGACCCGATTATTTCACACCAGTCTTGAGACCACGACATTATGCGACCAATGCTTCATCCTACCGCATGGTCGTCCGCCCGGTAATCGATGAAACCCGGTATGCGACCAAAGATTTAAAAATCGCCAAGCATAAAATTTTCTGGCTTTATGATGGCCGGTTCATCTTTCAGCGGGGCAAGACCAGAAGCGAACTGGATGATAATTGCACCGATTTGTACCTGATGGACCTGCAGGGCTCACCATGGTATCATCTGAAGCTCGACCCACCCCTATTCACCTTCGCGATTGCTGAAGACTCGAACATACTGTATGGACTTAGCTCTGTGAACGATATTGGCTTATTTAAGTATGTCTTGCCAGAGTTGTAATAATTGGGTTATTAATCGAATGCGATTTCCCTAGTTAATTACAATACGAGCAACCAATATGTTGGTCTGAAGCTCCAAAACAAGTTCATCTCTAATCCAATGGATTGGAAATAAATTAATAACTGCGTAATTTAATTGCCATAAACACCCGTTGCCCATGCGTCTTTTTTTCATCGGTGGTTGGCTGATTGCACTTTTGAACCTCTGGGGGTGCCAGAGCCATACCCCTGTAGACCAGGAACAAGTGGTGCGCAGTGACACCACAAGTTCGATCCGTGAGGCTCCCCGCATCGAAGTGAAGGTCGTACCCGCCCGACGGGAGACTTTTGCGATCCCGGTACTGGCAAACGGGCTTGTTGAAGCTGCCCGGGAACTGGAGCTGTCCATAACCGCATCCGGACAAGCGACCACCTGCAATCTGGCCGATGGCCTGGTCGTAAAGGAAGGTGACCTGCTTCTGGCGCTGGACACGACCGACCTCGCCATGCAACGGCAAAAGCAACGGATAGCCCTGGACCTGGCAATCGAGGAAAAAAACGATCTCATCTTTACTGGCGGTGGCACGCGCGGCGACGACAATTCGGTCAATCCGGAGCAACTGAAATACTTCGAATTACGCAGTGGCTACCGGCAAGCCAAACAACAATTGGCAGAGATCAATGCCAACCTGGCTAGGACCAAATTGTACGCTCCATTTTCCGGTATCCTCAGCGAAGTCCAGATCCAGGAGGGGCAGCAAGTCAATGCCGGCACGCCGTTGGCGACCCTGATGGCGCCCTCGTCGTACCGCGTGCGCTTGCAGGTCCTGGAGCAGGATGCCGTAGCCCTTAAGACCGGCCAACCGGTGATCATCCTGCCTGTAGCCTTGCCGGACGTCGCACTCACCGGACGCATCCTCACCATCCTGCCTGCCGTAAATAAAGAAGGGCTGGTTGATGTACTGGCTGATTTCATCCAGCGCCACGACAAGCTACTCTCCGGCATGAAGGTTCAGGTTCGCATCGAGCAGCGCCTTCCCGACCAACTGATCATCCCGAAAGAAGCCCTGGTCCTCCGCTCCGGCAAACAGGTGGTATTCACCTACGATGAAGCCAGTGGACTGGCCAAATGGAATTATGTAGACGTCGCTCATGAAAACGACCGGTGGCTGGCCATCCGTGACGGCCTCAAACCCGGCGACCAGGTGATCATCAGCAACAATGCGAATCTGGCGCATGATGCGGAGGTTGATGTTAGACACCAGACACTAGATAGACATTAGAAGTGTGATGTGTGATATGTGATATGTGATTTGAGATGGTAGGTATCGCAACGATGTATAGAAATAAAGAAAGTAGGATTAAAGTAAATTTCTAAGAAATGGAGAAGATGAGACTTGAAGTTAATTACGGTAAATGGAATAATAAAAAGGGTTTATACTCTTTTCGGAATTATTCAATTTACTACCTGCCTCAAATCATCTACTCCACATCTCAAATCTCAAATCTCAAATCTCAAATCTTAAATCTTAAATCTCAAATCTTAAATCTTAAATCTTAAATCTTAAATCCCACATCTAGCCCTTATGCTTCGCTTCCTCGTCACCCGGCCGATCGCTGTCCTCATGAGCTTCCTGGGAGCCATGGTGCTGGGAATGATCGTACTGCGGCAACTGCCGGTATCCCTATTGCCGGAGGTGCCCATACCGCAGATCAGCGTCGAGGTAACGGCTCCGGAACGCACTGCCCGGGAGATCGAGCAAACCATCACGGCACCTCTCCGCAATCAACTATTGCAGGTTAATGCCCTGCAAGACATTCACAGCCAGACCCGCAATGGTTCGGCCTGGATCCGGCTGGACTTCGACTACGGTACCAACACCGACCTCACCTTCATCGAAGTGAATGAGAAGATCGATCAGGCGATGGCGTTTCTTCCACGCAACCTGGAACGGCCGCGGGTGGTCAAGGCCAATGCCGCTGATGTACCCATCCTCTATCTTGCGGTAGCTCCCCGGGAACAGAGTGGCACCACCATGCTGGATCTCAGTGAGTTTACCCGCTCGGTGCTCAAGCGGCGTCTGGAGCAGCTCTCCACCGTCGCCTTCGTCGACCTCACCGGCACCAGGATCCCGATGGTTGCGATCCTACCTAATACGGTGAAACTGCGCTCTCTGGGTTGGAATGAAGAAGACCTTGAACGCATCATCCGCTCCAATGACCTGGACCTCGGCAACCTGCTGATCCAGGATGGCCAGTATCAATATCAGGTGCGCTTCACCTCAGCCTTGCACACCCTGGACGACTTACGCGGCCTGCAGGTACGCGCCGGAGACCACATCCTGCGGATGGATGAGCTGGCCCGCATCGAAGCTATTGCCCAGCCGGTAAGGGGCTTCGCGCGCTGGAACGATCGCGACTGCCTGCTGGTCAATGTGCGTAAAAAAGCCGACGCCCAATTGTTCCAGTTAAAAGCAGAGATTGATACGGTATTGGCTCAATTCGAACACGAATACCCGGATCTTGACATCCTGGCCTATCACAACCAGTCACAGATCCTGCAGATATCCATCCAGAACCTGCGTACCAGCCTCCTCTATGGCGCTTGTTTTGCGATCCTGATCATCTTTGCTTTCTTTCGGGAGTGGCGCTCACCGGTGTTGATCGGTATCACCATCCCGGTGTCGCTGGTCGTCTCCCTGTTTGGCTTTTACCTGCTGAACATGAGCATCAATGTGATCTCCCTCTCAGGATTGATCCTGGGGGTAGGGCTGA
>JAGQWV010000095.1 GCA_020437045.1 Saprospiraceae bacterium
AAGCCGATAATAGTATTAGTTATTGAGGAAATGCTGCACTAAGCCGGTAGAGTCTTTTCACTTTGATCAGCGTGCACTATGATGACTTTTTGACTGGTTGCCCTATAGATATTGTATAAATGCACTTGAAATGATAAAAGCACGACAAACCATCTGGTTTTTAATTTTCATTACTCCCCTGGTAGCAGGCGGACAAACTATTCTTAAAACCACCACCAAAGGACAATACATCAGAATGTCCATACCCGTATCAACTTGGCAAGGTAAAATTAAGGCTCCATCACCCCTGGTTACCGGGTTTCGATTAGCAATCGGTCTCAATGAAGCAGTAGAGATTTTCGGTGAATTAAAGTTAAACAAGATTAAAACTCATCATAAAGACCTCATGCTATCCGGAGGAAAATTAGCACTAGGCACACGCTATAATTTCTTTAAGCCATTAGAGTTTCTAAAACCAGGTTATCAAATAAGTGCAACCTTTTTCGATCAATTTCACATTAATCATCAAAAAGAAAAAATAGGGTACTATTTTCTGATTAAAAAAAGCGGTCAAAATAGTTTGATGGGCACTGGTTTTACCTACCGGATATTACCAAAATTATCAATAGGACTGGATTCCACTATAAAATGGAATAAAAGTTTAAATATCGACTATTCGGAAATCAATCAATCACGTATCCCAAAGTCATTTTGGCTAGGCATCGTGTTTATTCATCATTTACTTTAAATACGGGAGGTTATCCATATGCGGATCCCTTCCATCACCTGATCTTTCTCGGGTTCATTCAATAATTCATGAAAAGCCCCCTCATATAATTGTAATGTTTTATCACGTGAATCTATATCATCATAAAACTTTTTACTGCCTGCAGGATCGGTCAATCGATCATGGGTGCCGTGCAGAATAAGAACAGGCCATTTAAATTCGGAAAAATACCGGACGATATCCCTGGTGGTCTTTAAAGTCTCATTTCCGGTCTGTGCATAGATCTTACCCGTATAAACATAGGGGTCATTTAAATATTTTTCCACTACGTCCGGGTCTCTTGAAATGGCATTGGCATCAAGTTTTACTGTTTTTAGTTTGGGCGCCAGCGTTGCAAGAACGGGTGCCAGCTTCTGAAGTAAGGGAGAAATATCATCAGACACTTTCAAAGCTGCACTCATAAGAACGACTCCATCAAATTGCGGATTAATGCTGGTCAAATATGATACCGCAAGCAGACCTCCAAGGCTGTGACCTAAAAGAAAGCAGGGAATACCGGGATATTTATTCCGATAATTTTTGATCCAGTGATCGGTATCATCAACCAAAGCGGACCAGCTATCTATATATCCTTTTAACCCCGGAGACCGCCCATGCCCAAAATGATCAGCAGCTATAACCCCAATTCCATCTTTATTGAGAAAATGGGCAAAATCCTTATAACGACCTCCGTGTTCAAAAACACCGTGCAAAATAAAGAGCAGCACCCGCGGATGCTCCGGTATCCATTGATGAATATAGAGATCACGATTGCCAGTTTTTATCTCGCTCATCTTAATGTACTATTGTTGTAAATACTTCACCAATAATTGCTGAAAATGATGTACACCTTTTTCCATGCGGGGTGAAAAACGCCCCTGGGTATAAAATCTTGATTTGACTCCGATCTGTACATTGCTGACGATTTGCTCGTCTTCCATTTCGGTGTTTTTCAGATCGTCTGATATAGCCTGGTCTTTTTCTATCCCAGGCAATAAATAGGTCTTAAAAACTATTTCTGTTTTCCCGATTCCTTTGGGTTTGACGATATTCAGGGAGACCCCCCAGGTATAAATATTAATCATCGTATTGGGAAACAACCACCAGTAATACGCCATAATCTTTTTCCCATGATCGACATGCCCCTCTGGCAATTGAAAAAAGGGTTCGCCCTCCCTGGCTACTCCTACCTGTAGATTGCAATAATCAAATACTTCGGTAGTGTACTCAGAAAACTTTAATGCCTTATTTAACTGCTCATGGACAAAGGGAATATGAAATCCCTCCAAGTAATTTTCACAATACAAAGCCCAGTTTACATCTACCACATAGGTATTTGATAATTCCGGAGATAGCGTCAATTCTGAAAAAGGAAACCAGGACATTCGCTCCAGCATGGGTCCGGCAATGGTCTTAAAATCTTCATCAGAAGCAATGGAGGCAAACTGCATCGGACCGAGATGTTCTAATTCCAATTCTGGCAAATTGTCTTTAGTCGAAGGAAAATCCACTGCTCCTTCGAATGCCGGCATTGATTTATAATGTCCATTGATATCGAAACATTTACCGTGGTAGCCACAGATGATATTGCTGTATTTTCCGGCTTCTGTCACCAAAATATTTCCGCGGTGGGTGCAGACATTTGACATACATTTCCACTGACCGTCTGCATTTACCAAAATTAGGGGTTCATCCAGTGATCCATCCAATAAAATAAAAGGAAAAATGTTACTCTTCTGATCCGGATCAATCTCGATTACCTGCCAGGAGGTAGCAAATATTTTTTCCAGTGTTTCTTTGTAAAAATCAGCATCCGTATAAATGGAAGAAGGAAGGGTGCTGGCACGTTTTATATCGGGATCAATATATAAGTCTAATAAATTCATGGCCATCGGCTTAGGATATAAAAGTTTTTGCCTTACTCAATGCCTCGCGGATACCTTCGACTTTTTTTCCACCGGCTGTGGCAAAAAATGGTTGCCCACCACCTCCGCCATTAATTAATTTAGCCAGTTCACGAACGATATTTCCAGCGTGAAGATTTTTTTCCTTTACCAGATTTTCGCTAATAGCCACCATCAATTGAGGCTTATCATCAGATACCAATCCCAGAACAATGAAAGCATTTCCGATTTCTTTTTCCAATTGAAAAACCAGATTTTTCACGGCTTTGGTATCATCAACCTTTAATTCTTCAGCCAAAAAATTCACGCCATTAATGGAACTGATTTTTTGCTTCAGGTCATTTTTCATGCCCAGCACTTCAGCTACCTGAAGCTGTTCAATTTTCTTTTGCAATAATTTATTCTCCTCCACCAGAGCATTCACCTGGTTGGCTACCTGTTGGGGATTTTTAAACGATAGTCTGACGGCCTCGAGCTCACTCAATTCCTCATTGATAAAATCTTCTGCAGAATCGGCAGTTACGGCCTCTATCCGGCGTACACCGGCCGCAATAGCACTTTCACTAATAATTTTAAAATATCCGATCTGTCCGGTGGCCGGCACGTGACAACCCCCACACAATTCAATAGAATATTCGGGATCAAAGGTGATCATCCGAACTTCATCACCATATTTTTCGCCAAAGAGCATCATCGCTCCTGACTCCCGGGCCTGGGCAATGGGAATATGCCGATCTTCTTTTTTCGAAATATTCTCACGAATTTTTTGATTGACAATATGTTCTACCCGGCTGATTTCCTCGGGGGTCATTTTCTGAAAATGAGAAAAATCGAATCTCAGATGCCGGTCATTAACCAATGAACCTTTCTGCGCTACATGATCTCCCAGTACTCTTCGTAAGGCCGCATGCATGAGATGTGTAGCCGAGTGGTTATTTTCAGTAAGTTTTCTCCGTGAGGCGTCGACCCGGGCTTGAAGGGGCTTGTCCATCTGCTTGGGCCAATGATCGAGAATATGAATAAATAAATCGTTTTCCTTGATCGTATCGACTACCTGAGTTTTTTCTCCGTCCTGAATAAGCCAACCTGTATCACCTACCTGACCACCACCCTCTGCATAAAATGGAGTCACAGACAATACCGCCTGTAATTGTGGGCCACTTTTGGTCGTCACCGTTCGATATTTCACAATCCGGGTTTCCGGCACGGTCAGCTGATCATAGCCTACAAAATCTGACTCCACATCTGAAATGACCTGCCAATCGCCAACTTCCTTCCTGGCATCCGATTTCGAACGATTACGCTGTTCGGTCAAAGCTTTTTCAAAACCTGCTTCATCTACATCCCAGTTACGCTCACGGGCAATCAACCGGGTCAAATCAATGGGAAACCCATAGGTATCATACAATTCAAAAGCGCTTTGTCCGTCCACCACACCATCCGTTACCTCCAGGGCATCCAATCTCTTCAGCCCCGCTTCTAATGTACGAAGGAATGATTTCTCTTCCTCGAGAATCACTTTGGTCACGAAGTCCAGTTGTTTTTTCAACTCGGGAAATACATCTTCGAAATATTCAGCTACCATGGGTACCATTTCATGGAGCAGTGGTTCATGAATATTAAGGAACGAATAATAATACCTTACTGCTCGGCGAAGGATCCGTCGCACCACATACCCGGCACCCCCACTGCTGGGTAAAGCTCCGTCGGCGATCGTAAAACAAACAGCACGTATGTGATCAGAAATTACCCGCATGGCCATATCTGATTTGGCATTGCGATCGTAAGAACTGGTATATTTTATGCCAGTACGGGCCTGTAGAAAATCCAGGTAGGGTGTAAACAAATCGGTATCATAATTCGATTTTTTGCCCTGGAGTGCCATGCAAAGTCGTTCGAAACCCATGCCCGTGTCGACATGTTTGGCCGGCAACAATTCCAGAGAACCATCCTGTTTGCGGTTATACTGAATGAATACCAAGTTCCAGATCTCGATCACCTGAGGATGATCCCGATTAACCAGCTCCGTCGCAGGCTTGGCTAATCTTTCATTTTCATCCCGGAGATCTATATGAATTTCAGAGCAAGGTCCGCAGGGACCCGTATCACCCATCTCCCAAAAGTTGTCTTTTTTACCGAAAGGTAAGATGCGATCCTCCTCGACATAACGGTTCCATAGCTCGACAGCTTCCTGATCAACCTCCAGGTTTTCATCTTTATCACCCCCAAAAATAGTAACATACAACCGGTCGGCTGGCAATCCAAGTTTATCGGTAAGTAGCTCCCAGGCCCATTTAATGGCATCATCCTTGAAATAGTCACCAAAAGACCAGTTACCTAACATTTCGAACATGGTATGGTGATAGCTATCCACACCTACCTCTTCAAGGTCATTATGTTTTCCCGATACTCTTAAACATTTTTGAGTGTCTGCAATTCTGGTAACAGGAGGAACCTGATTACCCAGAAAATAATCCTTAAACTGATTCATTCCGGCATTGGTAAAGAGCAATGTCGGATCATTCTTACTAACAATGGGCGCAGACGGAACAATTTTATGGCCTTTAGATTGAAAGAAATCAAGAAATGCTTGTCGTATCTGTTTCGCTCTCATAGCTATACAAAGGGTAGCTTATTATATAAATTATTATTAAATGTGTGTAAAGATTTGGTATCTTGAGATGCGGGTTCTATTTTTGCAGCCATCCCGTCTCGAACGATCCAAAACTAAGCCGACAAAAGTAGTTATTTTAAAGGATAACGCCTCATTTGATGAAAAAGGAAAAGTTTGTTTACAACCCTAAGAGTCTAACATTCGAGCGATATCGGGCTCCAATTTCCAAGCGACTGACACAAAGCTTTGGTTTTTTAATGGCAGTAGTGCTTACTGCGGCAGGACTGGTTTATGTTTTTATGAAATATAGTCCTTCGCCCCGTGAGCAATCCCTGCTCAGAGAGATTGATCAGATGAAAATTAAGTATTCCTCTGTTAATGAACAGTTGGATATCATGTCTGCTGTACTTAATAACATCCAGGATCGTGATGCCAATGTACACCGGATGATCTTTGGCATGGATCCCATCAATGAAGATGTGTGGAATGCAGGCGTGGGGGGCCACAATCATTATAGTGAACTAACGAATTATGATAACTCCGGTGAACTGCTCCGGAATACCATGGAAAAAGCCGATCTGATTGGTCGTCAGTTGACTATTCAATCCCGCTCCCTGGACTCCCTTGAATTTATCGCCAGCGAGAAAGAGAAATACCTTAACTCTATTCCCTCCATCAAACCGGTAAGGGAAGATTTCGTAAAAAGAAAGATCAAATACCTTTCAGGTTTTGGCATGCGCTTACATCCGATCCATAAAATCCCTAAAATGCATACGGGATTGGATTTCACTGCCAATGAGGGCACCCTGGTAAGAGCTACAGGTGACGGAAAAGTCATATCGATCAAGCAGGACCAGAGTGGCTTTGGCAACCATATTAAGATCAGTCATGGATATGGATATGAAACCTTATATGGCCATTTAAGCACTATGGAAGTCAAAGTTGGTCAATCTGTGAAGAAAGGTGAAGTGATTGGCAAAGTAGGATCTACCGGTACCAGTACCGCTCCGCACCTGCACTATGAAGTGCACTTTAAGGGAAAGCCAATCAATCCAATTCACTATTGCATGGATGGTCTGACTCCGGCCGAGTACGAAGAAATGGTAAAACTTGCTTCGGAGGCTAATAAGTCATTCGACTAAGGCTGGCACACAAGATCACGTTCCTCATAAAATATTGATCGTATGTATTGCTCTGCATAGGTTCCTGTCCTTTGCCAGCTTGACAGGGTTCGATTTACGAAAATCAGTCGAAGTCAAATAGCCGATCTGCAGCCGGACAGAAATCTGTTGTCCAAACTAACTAACTTAGTCCCGCCAATGAGATATGCAAACTCTACAAAATGCCCGGAAACCTGAAGAATTGTCTAAACTGTGGTGCCCCTCTAGAGGAATCTGACCAATATTGCGGACACTGCGGCCAAAAGACACATGACGGTAAAGTTCCCCTCCTCTCCATGTTGCATGAATTCGTCTCTGATCAACTAAATCTGGATGGAAAAGTACTGTATACTTTAAAACTTTTACTCACCCCGGGTCTGCTGACCACTGAATACTTTGCCGGAAAGAGAAAGAAGCAGATAAACCCTATCCGTCTCTTCTTTTTTGCCATGATTGTGGGCTTAGCGGTTTTCCAACTGTCCGATTCTGACCTGGACCTGAATTCCCTCAAAGAAGTTTGGGGCTCTACAAACAAAGTGCAGAGCCTCATGACCATCGATACCCTACAAAGCATATTGAGCGAGCACAAAATCTTGGAAGCTGATTCCATCTTAAGTGATCTTAAAGATAGGCTGATGATTCGTACTGATTCGATCGATCTTAAAAACCAGGATTCTATTATTTTTTTGTTCGATTACTTTGAAAACCAAGTAGGAGGTCCATTGCGCATCTCCAGGGAGGATTTTGCGGAAAAAACACCGGCCCAAATCGTCCAGCAGCTGGAAATAAAGGGATTAGCGTCAATCTACTTTAAGCAAAAGATAAAATTGATTAAAAATCCTAATTCCCTGCTTGAGTACATCTTGCGAAACCTGGCCTGGATCTATCTGGCGTATATACCGGTAATAGCGATTGTCTTAAAATTGCTATACATTCGCAAACATCGATTTTATATGGAGCATTTCGTTTTCTCGCTTCACTTACATACCGCGTTTATTATTTTTCTGATGTTG
>JAGQWV010000096.1 GCA_020437045.1 Saprospiraceae bacterium
ACGCAACAGCGATTCGAGCAATTCGTAATTGCCCAACTCGTAATGCACAATGAGGTTGAGAATGCGGGCCACGCCCTGCAGGTCCTGCCGCTCTATGGTGTTGGGCAGGCTCAGCCAATGGTTTAGAAATTCCAGGGCCTGTTCGTAGCGCTCTGCGCCAAAGGAAATGTAAAAATAATTATAGTAAAAGGTATGGGTCTCGAACAAGCCTTCATCAAATTGCTGGCGGCCTTGTAGATGTTGCTCCAAAGCCCGAAGGCCTTCTTCAAAATCTCCTTTCAGAATGCAGAGGGAAAATTTATTCTGGTAGTACTGCCGATGTATCTTCAGCTCGTCATCCTTACTGTTGGGCTGAATGTGGTAGAGCTTGTCAAGGGCGGCCTCCAGCTCCTCCAAATTGTCCATCCGGGCGCAACTGACTATGAAATTGCTCACGGCCGAAATGTATTCCGATACGTCTTCCTGAAGCAACTGGGGCTGGCTTTCCATCAGCCCGATCAGCGCCTTGCTTTCCTGATAGAACTTTTCCAGGTCGGAAATGGCATAATGGTAAATGGAAGCGATGCGGTAGTACAACACCTTCGCCTGATGAGAATTGGCCCGTTCGAAATCCTGCAACAAAGGCGAATCGATGATGCCGCTCAGACGGGCCTTAAAGGCTTCGCCGCGCAGCGAAGCATCTTTGCGCAGGCTCACCAGCAAGCGAAAAAAAATGTTGCGGTATTCCGAAATATTGCGCAGCTTTTCCAAAACATCCTTCTCCTCTGCATCGATCCGGTCCAGTTCCTGATCCAGGAAATCAATGTCGGCTTCAGTATAGGCAATTTGCTTCTCCCAGCCCAGGGCTTCCAGCACGATCGTAAATTGTTCATACTTATAGGACAGCTTTTTGGCCCTGCCCAGATATTCCTTGCAATCGTCAAAAAGAGACCGCCGGAACAGCGCCCGAATGCTCTGTAACATCCCCTTCAGCCGGTGGTCAACCGATGATTTTTCATCATAAGACTGCAGGCTTTTCAGGATCAGCCCATAGAGGTAAGCCTTTAGTTCCGAGTATTTGCGGCTCTGAATAGCCTCGCCGCCATATACTTCCTCTTTAAGTGCTTCTTCATCAAAAATCTCCTGTGCATCGATCGCATCGAACAAAGCCTGGTATTTGTTGTCTTTCCCACTTTGTCCGCCGGTAAAGACCTTGAAATACCGCTTCTCCGGCCCGGATAGGGATTTGATGAGATGAAAGAGCCTGTTCGATGGTGTCTTCGGCATAATCTTGTCGTCCAGCTATTTAACCCGCCATACAGTCGAAATGCTGCCCGGCTCCGCCCAATATACAAAATTCTGAAACCTGACAAATACTCTAAATAAGAATTGTTTGCAAGCGGCCTTCTGCCTAATATTATACTCGAAATCAATTCCGTACTAAAAAGTTATTGGCTATGAAAATGTTGCGCCCTAATATTGAAGTCCCCTTCCGTTCCGCCAACCCTAACCGAAGATTGCCGGCCCATGCCTTGCGAAAAGTTGCACTCCCTACCCAGGATGGATATATTTTTAAACGGGTGGAACACATTATACTTCTGGAAGCCGATGGCAATTACACCACCTTTCACTTCACCGATGGCGCCCAGGTAGTCGTCTGCAAAACCTTGCGCCATACGGAAGAGTTGCTCGGCGCCTACCCCCAGTTCGTTCGCATTCACCGCTCGTATACCATCAACCTCAATCACCTGGAACGCTATATTCGCGGCAAAGGCGGTTATGCCGTGATGGAAAATGGCCGCACCATCGGCATTTCCACCGGCAAAAAAGCAGATTTCCTTAAAGCACTGGAGTACTACTTCGGGCAGTAGAGCAGTGCTGCAGTGCTGCAGTGGGCAGTGGGCAGTAGGCAGTAGGCAGTTTTCAGTAGGCAGTACATCAGTTCTGATGTTTCACAAAATCGACCGCTGCAGGAACGGCAACAACTTCGGATAATCAGTAGTAAAATGCAATCCCCGGCTTTCCCGCCGCATCGCGGCCGAACGGGTGATGAGGTAACCGATGGTGATGAGGTTGCGCAACTCACAGAGCTGCGGGGAAATGGTCGTAGAGTGGTACAATTGCTCTGTTTCCCGGTACAAGAGGCTGAGGCGGTCCAGCGCCCGCCGAAGGCGAACATCCGACCGGACAATGCCCACATAGCTGCTCATGATCTCTTTGAGCTCTTTCCAACTTTGAGTAATCAAAACCATTTCTTTAGGCTCTGTTGTCCCTTCGGCATTCCAATTTGGTATTCCATCCTTCAGAGGAATATTATCAATAACATCGATAACCACCTGGGCAATGCGGTTACCATAAACAAGGCCCTCTAAAAGGCTATTGGATGCCAATCGGTTAGCCCCATGCAAACCCGAACAGGTGCATTCACCAGCAGCATACAAATTGACGATTGATGTCCTCCCATCTTTATCCACTTTAATACCCCCACACATGTAGTGGCAAGCCGGTACGACCGGAATCATATTAACCATTGGATCGATCCCAATAGAAAGACATTTATTATAAATCGTTGGAAAGTGAGCAATAAAAGAATCTTTGTCAAGATGCGTACAATCCAGCAGCACGTAATCATCACCGCGGATTTTCATTTCATTGTCAATGGCTCTCGCAACGATATCTCTGGGGGCTAGCGACTTGCGTTCGTCATATTTGTGCATAAATGCTTCGCCATCGGTGGTTTTGAGGATACCTCCTGCACCCCTAACCGCTTCGGAGACCAAAAAATCTGGATTCTCTCTGGCGGGATTGTAAAGTGCAGTGGGGTGAAACTGAACAAACTCCATGTTTTCAATTCTTCCTTTTGCCCGGTACACCATGGCCATCCCATCACCCGTGGCGATCACTGGATTGGTGGTGTTTCGATACACTTGTCCTGCCCCTCCTGTGGCAAGTACCGTGATTCTGGAAATCACTTTTTCAATCTCATCTTTAGACTTGTCCAGAATATAGGCTCCATAGACGGTGATGTCCGGTGTCACTCTGGTTACGCTATGACCAAGATGATGTTGCGTGATAAGATCAATAGCATATATCTCTTCAAATAGGTGGATATTTTCGTATTCCTTGGCTTTTGAGAGAAGGGCTCGTTGAATCTCCCACCCGGTTAGATCCTTGTAGTGGAGGATTCGATTTTCCGAGTGTCCGCCTTCCCTTCCCAAATCATATCTTCCATCATGTTTATCAAATTTGGTACCCCATTCTATGAGTTCCTTGACCATTTCCGGACCTTCCTTGACCACCATCTCAACCACAGAAGGGTCGCAAAGACCATCACCGGCATCCAGTGTGTCTTCGATATGCTTCTGATAATTATCAACCTCGTGATTCCAAACCGCTGCTACCCCTCCTTGTGCATACTTGGTATTTGTCTCTCCGAGTTTTGATTTCGTAATTACTGTGATCCTTAAATCCGACCTTTTTTCCGCCACTTTGATGGCAAAGGTAAGACCCGCCACTCCGGCACCGATAACCAAGATGTCCGTTTTCTGCACTTGTTTCTGAGTTTTTTAAATGACTAACCAAATTTAGAAAAAGGTTTAAGATTAACAGAAGACTAAACTCAAGGCAAATAATATGGAGTTATATCTTTAGTCTTTTCAAATAGGGTTATGGTTATCCTTGTCAATGGTCGCTTTTTAATACCGGGAAAATTGGAGGGTATCGGTTTGTACACATTCGAGATACTCCAGCGAATGACAAAACAGAATCCTGATGTCCAATTTATTGTCTGCATTGATCGGCCTTCTGCCCGTCAATTTGAATTTGGTGAAAATGTGCAGTATGAACTTATCTCCCCGCCAGCTCGACATCCTTTACTTTTTGTATTGTGGTTTCAATTCGGCATAGCCAGGGCTTACCGAAAATACAGGGCAGATTTGTTCTTTTCACCTGATGGCTTCTGTAGCCTTAGATCACCCGTCAAAAGGACATTGCTGGTTGTTCATGATCTGGCATACCTACACTATCCGGATCAAATTGGTCTGCTGATGCGGTGGTATTACCGTTTTTTCATTCCCCTGTTTCTTAGAAAAGCTGACCATATCATTACGGTTTCACAAGCCACCTATCAGGATATAATTCATCATTTTCCTGCTGTCAAAGCAAAATCTTCCGTGATCTACAATGGTGTACGGGTTCCGGAAATCCAGCCAGATTATCCAAGTAATCCCGAAAATCATTTGGTTCCGGATCAGCCATATTTTATGACTCTCGGTTCAATCCATCCCAGAAAAAATCTGATCTCGGTGCTCGATGCTTTTCGCATTTTCAAAGATTCGGATGCTGCACAAACGAATTTGGTCATTGTTGGTCGAATGGCTTGGAAAACTGGTGAAATACAGAACCGGTATGAAACTCATCCCTATAAAAAGAACATCATATTCACTGGTTATCTCCCAGACCATGAGATGATGGGAATCTTGAAAAAGAGTAAGGCATTAATCTATATTTCACTTTTCGAAGGATTTGGTCTTCCAATTATCGAAGCCATGGCAGCTGGTGTTCCGGTATTGACTTCCAACATTTCCTCAATGCCTGAAATCGCAGGTGATGCTGCTCTACTGGTCGATCCTACGGCGACGAAAAAAATAGCGGAAAACTTACAAGATCTGATCTTCGATGAATCGCTGAGGTTACAGTTGATAAAAAAGGGACAGCAACGAGCAAAGTTGTTCAGCTGGGACGAAGCAAGCCGGCAGATCTGGAAATTAATCGATTCCTTGTCTTAAGTTTTTAGACCGGATTTATACCGGCTGTAAACAACCCAACATCCCACTATGCCCACAAAAAACAATATAAATGAAATGATCTCTGCCTGAGAAGGATGCATCCCCAGAAAATGAATCTCATCATTAACCCGGATCTTCTCAATCCAGAAACGTTCGAACCCATTCAATATTACATAGATAAAAAAGATCATACCCGGAATCTTTATCCGGTTTCTCAACGACCATAGGATTACAAATATGATCAAACTGGCGATTACCTCATAAAAGGGAGTAGGAAAAACCGGATTTGCCAAACGATGACAATAATGTCCCACACAACCCTCTATGGGCACCCCCTGGTTCAAGACATTTCGGGGATAATCATAAGCCCACATCCAGTCTGGTAAAAACCACCAAGATGGTTGGGCAAGATCATTGACAATGCCCCAATCTCCATCACCGGCAAGTTGACAACCGATACGCCCAACAGCATAACCCATAATCATAGCCGGTGCTGCAGCATCCATCACATGAATCGGATTCATGCCTTTCTTTTTAACATACCACAGTATGTAAAAAAAGGCAACAATTAGGCCACCATAAATAGCCAATCCACTTCCCGAAAAAAACTGGCCAATGGGATCCTGAAAAAAGGCCCGGACATTCTCACTGCTTTCAAAGATGGCAAAGATCTTTGCACCCAAAATTCCGGAAATCGCAGAACGAATGGTAATATCGGTCTTCCGCTCATGCGGATGAACATTTATGTCTTTGGTCACTGGTTTAGGCAATCGCTCCTTTTGTTTGCCATACCATTGTAAAAAACCGAACAACCCACCACCAATAAGGCCGCCCAACCAATTTCCCTTCATCGAAGCGATGAATGGAAGGATATCTGATCCAATTTCTTGTTGATGCCCAATTAGATAAACAACCTTAAATCCAATGAAGAATCCGACGAGCGCATTGATAATGATTTCTGTTGTAGTCGCTGGATATCCGATCTTTACTCGCTCCTTGCTAGATTGTAATAGACCAAGCTTCTCCATTCGCAAAAGTTCTTTACCGAATACATATCTGGCAGCTAAAAATGCGAAGGCCAGCACAAACCCAAAGGTTTTAATGATCGAAAAAGCATTGTCTACGGGCGTTCCAATAAGATCATGGAGGAGATAGCTAAGATCAGGATACATCCGGTATGGTTTTTATTGAGATCAAAAATAGAATTATAATGCTTTCCATGTACCCCATCAATATGGGGTTGAGCAAACAACATAAAAGATTCAACTTTACAGTTAGAACTGAAAACGAGTTAGAATTTAGATTCTGACTCATCATAATCAAATTTTGTTGTAAGGGTGAATGGGCGCCAGATCGTTAGAACCTGGCGCTTATTTTTTTGCCCCTATCCCATCTTTCTGACCAGTTCCTTCTTATTTTTACTCGATGAAATATATCACTCTGGTTGCTGCTCTTCTTTGTGCCACCATCTTTCATGCCTCTGCCCAGTCCGGGGTGGTGGTCAAAGGTGGCCTGGTATGGAATGATTATTTAAGGGATAATCAATCAATTCTGCAATATAGTCAGGCAGGTTCTACCTTAGGTCTTGATGTGCGTTTAGGTGCTGAGGATAACACTTACTTTAAGTTGGGCGGTTACTACCTAAAAATGCACATGATGTCGCAAGACCACTCTCAGGAGACCCATTTCTTTAAAGTGAAAAACGGCTACGAATTACTGAAGGCGACCTGTGGCGTTGAAAGCCGTCTGGTTGTCCTGCGAAATTTTAACTGGCGACTGGCAGTCATGGGTGCGTTTTCTTTTATCTCTGGTGTTAAGGGCAGTGTGTCTCAAGACGATCTGTCCAGTGGGATGTTTGCGGTGCACCTCACTACGGGCATTGATCTGTCATTCATGTCATTGGATCTGGCACTGGAACCGGGATTGACTGATTTTTTAAAAGCTATCGAAGACACCAAACCATTTATGATGATGCTGACGACGGGATTTCGCTTTTGAGACGTGCTTCTATGTGCCCTTCCTTATTAATTCGCTGGAACTCCAGATCGACAATTTGATTAACCTGCAAGCCTATTTGCTCGGGTATAGTTACTTTCAGATAATTATCACTAAACCCAGACAGCCTACCTTGCTCCTTACTCTTTTCCAGTAATACGGATCTGGAAGTACCCAGGAATTGTTGATAAAACTGCCGTTGTTTGCTTGAGGAAAGACTTCGTAGTTGCTCATTTCGCTCCCGACGGATCTCCATGGGCACCAATCCCTCCATCTGCGCTGCAAGCGTGTTTGCCCGCTCCGAATAGGTAAAAACATGCAAGTAATTCACATCCAGATCCGCCAGAAATTGGTTCGTTTCCCTGAAATCAACATCAGTTTCACCTGGAAAACCTACAATGACGTCAACTCCGATACATGCATGCGGTAATCTCGAACGGATATATGCTACGCGTTCCTGATAAAGACTGCGTTTATATCTTCGCCGCATAAGTCTTAGTTGCTTATCGTTTCCTGATTGCAGGGGCATATGAAAATGTGGCATGAATTTCTCCGAAATGGCAACAGTGTCAATAATTGCATCCGTGCATAAGTTGGGCTCAATGGATGAAATCCGGAATCGGGACACATTTTCATCACGATCCAGGGCCTGGATTAAATCGAGGAATTTTCCTGAGTCTTGATTATTCTGAGTCTTCATACTAGCATCCCGAAAGTCACCGATATTGACTCCGGTCAAGACTATTTCCTTTACCCCTTGGTTTCCAATCAAACGTGCATTCTCCAAAACATGGGCAATGGTGTCACTTCTGCTCTTGCCCCTGGCCTGGGGAATGGTACAAAAAGAGCAATTATAATCACATCCATCCTGCACTTTCAGAAAGGAGCGCGTACGGTCACCGTAAGAAAAGGCATCCGAAAAAGAATTAACACTGCCGATGTCACCAGCTCTAACCCAGCCCTTTCCCGGCGCTTTATCCAATCGATCGACATAGTTCAGAAGGTTAAATTTCTCTGATGCTCCGAGCACCAGATCTACTCCTTCAATGTTGGCAATTTCATCAGGCTTTAGTTGAGCATAACAACCAATCACTACGATCTTACTATCCGAATTACGCTTCAGCGCCTGTCTAACGGCCTTTCTACATTTGCGATCGGCAAAATCAGTTACACTGCAGGTATTGATCACACAAATATCCGCTCCCTCTTCAAACTGGTGAATGTGATATCCCTTTGCTTCAAATTGTTGCCTGATACTGGAAGTCTCGGCAAAATTCAATTTGCATCCCAGGGTATGAAACGAAACACTAACTGGTGTGGCCATATGAATTATTCAATTGCAAAAATACTGCATTCAAAATTAGCAGGGGTAGCGATGGATTTCAAAAAGATCCGGCACCCTCATTTTTTTCAGATTAGCAAAAGATGGCTAGAGTAATTTTAGCCGTTTTCGCAAGGCAAATAATTCATCCCGGTACTGTGCCGCAGATATAAAGTCTAATTCTTTGGCTGCTTCTTTCATCTTACGTTCTGTTTCACTGATGGTCTTTTCAATCTGATCACGATTCATATATTGTACTACGGGATCAGCAGCAAGATTGGGTTCTGACGACTCGATATAGGCTTTGGGTTCTATTTTACCTCTGATATCCAATATCGAGTGGGCATCAATGGCTTTTTTGACCGTTTGGGGAGTAATATTATGTTCTTCGTTATAAGCCATTTGTTTGGCTCTTCTTCTATTCGTTTCTTCGATGGTTCGTTGCATAGACTCGGTCATCTTATCTGCGTAAAAGATTACCAAACCATTGACATTTCTGGCTGCCCTACCTGCTGTTTGTGTAAGTGACCTATCATTACGAAGAAAACCCTCTTTGTCAGCATCAATAATGGCAACCAGTGAAACCTCGGGAAGATCCAAACCTTCACGCAGAAGATTTACTCCGATTAAGACATCAAAATTACCTTGTCGTAAGTCCTGGAGGATTTCTACTCGCTCCATGGTATCAATTTCAGAATGGATATACCGGCAGTTGATTTCCAATCGAGTCAGGTATTTGGCGAGTTCTTCCGCCATTCTTTTCGTCAAGGTGGTGACCAAGACTCTTTCCTGAGCTTCTATACGTTTATTTATTTCCTCCAATAAATCGTCCACCTGATTGAGACTTGGTCTGATTTCGATCGGTGGATCCAGCAATCCGGTTGGTCGTACAACCTGTTCTACGATTAAACCTCCTGTCTGTTCCAATTCATAGTCTCCTGGGGTGGCACTGACATAAACCACCTGATTGACTAAATCTTCAAATTCGCTGAAGCTCAATGGGCGGTTATCCATCGCAGAAGGTAGTCGGAACCCATAATTCACCAAATTTAGTTTCCGGGCCCGGTCACCACCCCACATACCTCTGACCTGGGGAATGGTGACATGACTTTCATCAATTACCATCAGATAATCTGAAGGAAAATAATCCAGCAGACAGAAAGGCCGGGTTCCAGGTTTTCTCCCATCAAAAAACCGGGAATAATTCTCAACACCATTGCAATATCCCAGTTCCCTCATCATTTCCAGATCGAAAGTCACTCTTTCTTTGATTCGCTTTGCTTCAATATAGCGGCCCTCCTCTTCAAAGTATTTCTCCTGACCATATAATTCATCTTCAATAGCTTCCAAAACCCCTTTCATTCGATCTTTTGGCGCAACATACAAGTTGGCCGGAAAAATGGCCGCGTGGTCTATACTTTCTATTCTTTTGCCGGTTTCTATCTCAATCCTCTGAATATCATCAATCTCATCGCCAAAGAAACTGATCCGGTACCCATAATCTACATAGGGCAGATTGATATCTACAGTGTCACCCCTTACCCTAAAGGTCGCCCTGTCAAACTTTGTCTCTGTTCTGGAGTACAAACTGTCGACCAGTGAATACAAGAAAGTGTTTCTAGGCAAACCCTGGCCTTTGTACAGACGAATAATACCTGTTTTATAGTCCTCTGGATTGCCCATACCATATATACAGGATACGGAGGCGACTATAATAATATCTCTTCTTCCGGAAAGAAGGGAAGAAGTTGCTCTCAAACGCAATTTATCGACTTCTTCATTTATGGAAAGATCTTTCTCTATATACGTATCTGATACAGACATATAAGCTTCCGGCTGATAATAGTCGTAATACGAGACAAAGTACTCTACGGCATTGTGGGGGAAAAACGTCAGAAATTCAGAATAAAGTTGAGCAGTAAGTGTCTTATTATGGGTAAGAACCAATGTCGGACGTTGTATCTTTTCGATAAGATTTGCAATGGTAAAGGTTTTACCGGATCCTGTAACTCCCAATAGAACCTGTGCATGGTCGCCAGCCATGATCCCCTGGGTGAGCTGATCTATCGCTTCTGGTTGATCACCTGTTGGCTTAAATGGAGACTCTAATTTAAAACTCATAGTATTGATGCCACTACAATAATAAAAGAATTTACTATCATTCAACTCTAGGAAAACGTATCCTCAATGCAACTACATTTAAGATCTTTTGGTTCTGGCGAACCCTTAATCATTTTACACGGCATGTTAGGCATGCTGGATAACTGGCAGACCTTCGGAAAAGAAATGAGCAAGGATCATCTGGTCTACCTTATTGACCTGCGTAATCATGGAAAGTCTGGAGATAGTGCTGAAATGAATTACCCGGCTATGGCAGAAGACCTCAAAGAAACCATGGAAGCCCAATGGCTTTATGAAGGAGCTATCGTTATGGGACATAGTATGGGTGGGAAAGTAGCCATGCAATTGGCGTTAGATTATCCTGATCTGGTAAAAGCCCTGGTAGTCATCGATATCGCCCCCATCACCTATCCGGGAGGCCATGAACTCATTTTAGGAGCATTGCAGCAAGTAGATCTCACCCGGATCAAATCCCGTCAAGAAGTTTCCGATCAATTAATGGAAAGTCTAAAAAATCCAACTATTGTAAATTTTTTGATGAAGAACCTCTCCAGATCTAAAGATGGCGGATATCAGTGGAAGATGAACCTGGATGTGATAAAGGAAAATTATCAGCATCTTCTGGCGGCTCCCACTTTTCATGGTGATCTATACGATGGCCCCAGTCTCTTCGTCGCTGGTAAACAGTCAGATTATATCACTCCGGAAAACCAGGAAGAAATTTTTCGATGGTTTCCCGAGGCAAGGTTAGAAATCATTGAAGATTCCGGACACTGGGTGCATGCTGATCAACCAAAAATATTATTAAAAATTTTACAAGATTTCTTAGCGAAATCAGTGTAGCAGCAAAAAAGGACAACATTTTAGCGGTATATGGCTGTTTGCGAAACATCTAAAAGACCATGCACGTTATCATGATACAAATAAAACAACATGAAATACTTCAGACTCCTCTCTTTTGCTGTCCTTCTATTGAGTTTTTCAGCTTTTATTGAGGGTAATAATAAACAATTTGAGATCAGTAAAAACCTGGAGATATTCGCAAACATCTATCGCGAACTGAATAGCCATTATGTAGATGATATTGATCCCTCCCGTCTCATGCGCACCGGCATTGAGGCAATGTTAGAAACACTGGATCCTTATACCAACTACATTTCAGAAACAGATATTGAGGGCTATCGATATATGGCGGCCGGCAAGTACGACGGAATCGGTGCCAATGTCCGGAAAATTGGTGATTATGTAACGATTGTCGATCCGTATGAAGGCGGTCCAGCAATTGATGCTGGTCTTCAGGCAGGAGATATGATCATTGCAGTAGAAGGTAAAGATGCCAAAGGAAAGAAAACAGATGAAGTAAATGATGTACTCAAAGGTTTTCCAGGTACCGATGTTACCTTGACTATTCGGCGACCCGGTGAAGAAAAGGATCGAACAGTGGTGGTAAAAAGAGACGAAGTAGATGTTAAAAATGTTCCTTACTATGGCATGATCAATGATAATATCGGGTATGTGGTGCTGACCACATTTACAAACAATGCCGGTAAGAACGTGGAGAATGCGATTCGGGCTCTCCAAAAAGAACATCCTGGTCTGAAAGGTTTAATCTTTGATTTACGGAATAATGGAGGTGGATATCTTAGAGAGGCTGTATCCATCAGTAATTTGTTTATTCCCAAGGATGAAGTAGTCGTCACGACCAAAGGTAAAGTCCGGGATCGTGATCGCAGCTTCAATACGGTCAGCGAACCTCTGGCACCAGACCTTCCCTTGGTGATTCTTACTAACAAGTATACGGCATCTGCATCTGAGATTGTTAGTGGTGTAGTTCAGGACTTGGATAGGGGAGTGATTCTGGGAGATAAAACCTATGGTAAGGGTTTGGTCCAAAATACCGTAGATCTTGACTACAATGCAAAGTTAAAACTCACCACGGCAAAATACTACATACCCAGTGGACGCTGTATTCAAAGTGTGAGCTACAAAGATGGAGAACCTATCAGTGTACCCGAAGAACAAAGGGCCGTATTTAAGACTCGTGGTGGTCGTAAAGTGCTGGATGGTGGTGGTATTATCCCAGATGTTGAAACCGGAGATAAAAATCAATCTGCCATTGTAAAGTTTCTCACGGAAAACAATCTGATTTTTCACTATGCTACTCAATATCATCAGGATCATGCAGAAATCGGTGAAGCCAAAGATTTCAAGTTTACCGATTTTGATGATTTCATGTCATTTGTGCATGACAAGAAACTTCAGTTTAAGACCAATTCGGAAAAAGAATTAGACGACCTACTAGCTGCAGCAGAAGAAGACAATATCCAGGACTTAATTAAAACTAACCTGGATGCCATCAGAGAGCAGATCAAAAAAGAAAAGTCAGACGACCTGATAGAAAATAAAGACGAAATTATATCCCTATTGGAAAGAGAAATTGTCAGCCGATATCAGTATCAGACAGGAAGAATCGAGAAGACTCTTCAGAATGACCAGGATATCAAATTAGCTACCGACATATTAAGCCAGCCGGAAGTCTATAGCAGGTACCTCCAGCGCAAGTGATTTCGAATAGGAAAAAAGAATAAGTTTGCATACTATCGATCCATTGCATTTAAGCAATAACGAGATCGGATTACAAGTAATCACCCAATGATTTTATGTCTTGAGACCTCAGCAGCCATCTGCTCAGTGGCGCTTACCGATCAGGGGCATTTGATTTCCTTAAAGGAGAGTAAATCGCCAAATGATCATGCTTCTATGATCTTAAAACACGTTGATGCATGTCTTGGTGAGGCAGGTACCCAGTTAGATCAATTGGAAGCCATTGCCATTAGCCAGGGGCCTGGTTCATTTACCGGTCTTAGGGTGGGAGTTTCCGCGGCCAAGGGTTTATGTTTTGCATTAGACCTACCGATGATCGCCATAAGTACCTTGGCGGCACTAGCGAGTCAGACAATCCGTAAGTATGGAGATTGCGGCTACGTGATTCCGATGATCGAAGCCCGAAAAAATGAAGTGTATGGTGCTATTTACCGGCCCGACATGCAATTGGAACTCAATGAGCAGGTAATTGCGTTATATCCAAACTGGCACCTTAAGCACCTTAACGCAGATAAAAAAGTAGTGATTTGTGGTCCGGGTAGTCAGAAATACACGGAAATAAATCAGGACGAAAGCTTAAAAACCAACCCTAATTTCCCGTCGGCGTACAATCTGATAGACCTTGCTTTTGAAAAACATATTAAAAAAGATTATTGTGTTGCCAAATCATTTAGCCCCAACTATATTAAATCACCACATATTACTCAACCTCGTAAAGTTCTATAACATAGATTATCTGTGAGTTATATATATAAAAATATTGAAATTTGTTGTATCTTTGACGGCGTACTATTCAATGATGGCGGCAGGTTCTTCAGTCGTATTATAAATTTTGGTACAGTTTTGGTATTGGAATGAGAGGATTCCAAAAATTGTAAAATACTTAGATATGAGAAAGCAGAAGAACGAAAATGTCACGCTGAAGCATGGTAAGAAGGATATACTTCTTGATTATGCAGAACTTCGTAAAGCTGTCCTCGTTCTAAGAGCTGTCAATCACAAGCTTCGGCAAAGAATAATTGACCTTTTAGAGGAGGGCGAGTCCATGACTGTCACTGACATTTACATCAAACTTCGATTGGAACAATCTGTTGCTTCCCAACACCTGGCCATTTTGAGACGTGCCGGCGTAGTGCGAACAGACCGACAAGGTAAGTTCATTTATTACTCTCTGGATAAGAGTAGACTCGCCCAAATTTCAAAACTCGTAGAAGAACTTGCTGTTTAAACTTATAAAACTCAAACGCGTTTGATATCAAGAACTTGTACATAATTACTTACAAATTTACTGCAACTTTGTTCCGAAGATTTATGAAAATGCTGTAATACGATCATATTACAGCATTTTTTTATTTGAGATTGTTGTATATAAATTTTTTTTAATGCATATTTGTCCTGACTAAGGCATTTCAAACTAAGAAAATTACTACACTTATGAACAGGACTAAGGTTACGTTCAACCGTGAGAAATTAGACTTTTCTTGCGAAATCGTACGCGCATTGGCTCATCCTCTCAGACTCAAAATCCTTGAGTTTATCGATCAAAACCGGAGGATCAACGTCAACAAAATTTACAACACTTTAGAGATTGAACAATCGATTACCTCTCAACACCTTCGTATCTTGCGAATGGCTGGATTAGTCTTTGCAGAACGCAATGGAAAATTCATCCATTACACGCTCAATTACCGGGCACTGGAAGTAGCGGAAACGGCTATCGATCATTTCTATGGTCGACCATAGAATTCTCTCGAAAAATTAGACTGGAAATTATCGGATAAAAATCTACTCTCCTTACTCTTCCTCAACAGAATGGACAGCAGCAGCAATTGGCGGCTGCTCTTCTGTCTGTGGAACCGGTGTCTTAAAGAATTGTCTCTGAAAAACCAATAGGCTCATGATGCCTACACTGATAGATGAGTCAGCTACATTAAAGACCGGTTTGAAGAACTGAAATCGATCGCCACCCCAGATCGGAAGCCATTCTGGAAGATAGGTGTCAATCATAGGAAAGTACAGCATATCTACTACCTTACCATGTAGTAGTCCGGCATAGCCACCTTCCTCCGGAAATAACTCTGCCAGCCCACCGTGATAAGAAGATTCGGAAAAAATCAATCCGTAGACGGCACTATCTAAGATATTACCGATGGCTCCGGCCAAAATGAGTGCAAAACAAATCAGGACACCCATTCCTGCTCCTGCTTGAATCAATTTGCGAATATAATAGATCAGAAATCCCACAGCACCGATTCTGAACAAACTCAGGAAAAGTTTACCGGCCTTACCCCCCAGTGTTATCCCAAAGGCCATACCATTATTCTCTACAAAATGGATGAATGCCCAGTTCAGACCAAATATGGAAATCTGATCCCCATACTGCATATGCGTTTTTACCCAAATCTTGGAGGCCTGATCAATAAAGAGTACAACTAGTACTATTAAGAGAAGTTTCTGTTCTTTGGAAAATTTCAATCTGATCTGCTTTTCTAGAGATATCTCTGCTAGTGACTTTGATTATTGCTTTTGTTTGGCTTCTATACTTAATGTGGCATGAGGTACCGCCCGAAGCCGTTCCTTACTGATCAACTTACCTGTCTCTCGGCAAATGCCATATACCTTGTTTTTAATCCTGATTTTAGCATTTTCCAGATGTTTGATCAGATTCTGTTGTCTTGATGCCATGGAGGTGATCCTATCACTTTCCAGCGACCCAATGCCATCATCAAGACCCTTCACCTTTGAATCCGGATTGTCCGCTAATTCTTCCAATTGAGCCAAATAGAATTCCAACTGTTTTTTAGCCATAGTCAGTTTTTCGTCAATGATTCCTTCGAACTCCTTGAGTTCTTCATCTGAATATCTGGTTTTTTCATTTGGTGACATCGGCTATGATATTTTAAGAAGAATGCAAAATTATCTTTTTTTTCGATCAAAAACACAAATGCGTCAGCCCCTATTCAGAAAACTCCTCCGGTATATCTTCTCCTTCCTCTTCTTCCTTCAGCGTACCCATCTTCAACCGGTTTTTATGGGCATCATGGTATTCACTTCTCGATCTGAATATATCAATGGCCAGATAAATTGACCTCAAAAATGAACTCTCATCCGCAATATTTTGTCCCGCAATAGTCGCGCCTGTACCATGGTCCGGTGAGGTACGAACAACAGGAAGTCCGGCGGTAAAATTGATGCCTTTTCCAAAGCTAAGGGCTTTAAATGGAACTAAGCCCTGGTCATGATACATAGCTAAGATACCGTCCACTTCCCGGTAGTGGGATGATCCAAAAAATCCATCGGCAGCATAAGGCCCTCCAATCAAGAGGCCTTGATTTTTCAAATTATTGATGGCCGGCCTTATTATTTCTTCCTCCTCATGACCGATCAACCCCTGATCGCCTGCATGCGGATTTAAGCCGAGAATGGCTATCATCGGCTTTTCAATACCAAAATCCATCTGCAAACTTTTATGGAGTAACAGGGCCTTCTCCTGAATACGCTCTTGAGTAATGTGACTGGCAACATCTTTCAATGGCAGGTGATTTGTTACTACACCAATTCGCAAGTCGTCACTGACCATCAACATTAGGCTCTCAGCGACATTAAACTGCTCCGTCAAATATTCGGTATGGCCAGTGGCCGGAAAACCTGCTAAAGACATCGCATGTTTATCAATGGGAGCAGTTACCAGAACATCAATTAATCCCTGGCGAAGATCCTGGGTTGCCTGGTCAAGAGAGATATAAGCAAATTTACCACTCTCCTCACTGGGCACACCTAAATTTATCATAACATCTTCGTTCCAACAGTTGATCAAATTGATTCTGTCTTCAGTTAGATTTTGTGCGTTAGACAGGTTCTGATAATTGAACTCCTGAGGTCTTACAATATTCTTATGGTAAGACAAGACTTTTGATGATCCATAGATAACAGGGGTACATAGTTCAACGATTTTGGGGTGAGACAAACTTTTGATAATCACCTCCAAGCCTATGCCATTTATATCTCCAACCGATATTCCAACTCTTACTTTTGTCATCGTTTTTTAATCTAAACCTCAAGAAATGGCGAAGATAGACTATTTTTAAGGCCCGACAATGAAAGCTAAAAAAAGCCTCGGACAGCACTTTCTTAATCAGCCTTCGATTGCGGAGAAGATCGCCCTTTCTGTTCTTCCCCTTTCCAATCTCCATCGTGTAATCGAAATTGGTCCGGGTATGGGAATGTTAACACAATTTCTCCTGAAAAGATTTCCTGATCTATTGATGATTGAGACGGATAGCGATATGGTCCATTATCTCAACCAGAGATTTGCCGGACATCAACACAATATTGTACATGCCGACTTTCTAAAAGTCAGAATCGATGAATTGATTTCTGGACCCATTGCCCTTGTCGGCAACTTTCCATATAACATCTCCAGTCAAATCCTATTTAAACTGCTGGATCACCGGGTCCTTATTCCACAACTCGTAGGAATGTTTCAAAAAGAAGTTGCGGAGCGGATTGCTGCTGATCATGGTTCTAAAACCTATGGCATTCTGAGTGTGCTTTTACAAACCTATTATAAAGTGGAGCTGCTCTTTAATGTTTCTCCACAATGTTTTTCACCACCCCCAAAAGTTCAGTCAGCTGTTATTCGATTGGTCGCTAAAGAAGAGGTGTCCATTGATGAAGCACTTGAAAAAAAATTGAAACAGGTGGTGAAACTTGCTTTTAATCAGCGAAGAAAAATGCTGCGTAATTCTTTGAAATCCATCTGGCCAGAGCAATTCGGATCGGACGATTCCATCCTTACCAAACGTCCGGAGCAATTATCTGTATCAGACTTTCTGGAGCTAAGCAGGAGATTGGTATCTTTGTAGCCAAATCAATCAATTCAGCAATTATGAGTTTGGAAAGTCGGATTATGCAAGATCTGAAAGTGGCAATGAAGCAAAAAGATCAAGCTTCCATGCGAGCCATTCGAGCTATTAAATCAGCAATATTGTTGAGAAAAACCGATGGCTCCGGAACAGAAATAACTGACGAAGAAGAAATTAAACTCTTGCAAAAACTGGTCAAGTCTCGTAAGGAATCACTGGATATATACCAAAAGCAAAACCGGGAAGATCTGGCCAAAGTGGAAGAGGAAGAAATAATTGTGATTGAAAAATATTTGCCGGCTGCAATGAATGAGCAGGAAGCAGAACAAATGGTCATTGACATTATTACCGAAACCGGAGCCGTTGGAATGAAGGACATGGGAAAAGTTATGTCTTTAGCAAGTAGCCGGGCCGCAGGTCGGGTAGACGGAAAATTTTTAGCCCAATTGGTGCGCAACAAGTTAAGTTAGAATCTGAGCTCTTCAAGTATGTCGCTAAGGGTATCGAACGAGCGAATACCAACTTTTTCTTCATCACCTCCCTGTAAGACAAAACCATCAATTTGTTTTAGGAACGGTTTAACCTTACTTAAGTCATCTGCGCTGCCTAATTCTACAAATACTTCTCCTCGGAGATTCTTTTCTTCGACACGCGATAATGCATCAAGATCTGAAATAATAAACCCGTCAAAAAGATCAGAGTCATGTTTTGTCGTTGGATGCGCGGCAGTTCGTAAAAAGATCTGAAAGTCCTTTCGTAATTCCACAGGTCTAATTTCTGTTTTTACAATAAGAATTTTGATGCCGCGATCTTTTATTTTCAGGAGATCGTCCCCACTGATATCTGATGGCACTTCGACAGCCCACACCGGACCTTCGATCCAGGGCATCACCTGATCTAACCAGGTCAGAATATCTACCGGATCTTTAGCTTGTGTCCATGGGACTACCAGCATATCCGGCATATAAGCCGCAAAGAAGCGGGCATCGGTCAAATTCTTTATATTGGTAGCAATCAGTTTCATCTTATGGCCGAAAAACAACATTATATTGAATGGGTCTACGAAGTTACAAAGCAGATTCCAAAAGGTAGGGTAACAACCTACGGACATATTGCAGATTATCTGGCATTGGGATCGGCTCGCATGGTCGGTTGGGCTCTCAAACAGTTACCTTCAGATCATAATATCCCTGCTCATCGGGTTGTCAATCACAAAGGTGAATTGTCCGGAAGACATCATTTCTCTCCTCCGGAAGAAATGCAACGTCGTCTGGAACAAGAAGGTCTACAGGTGTCTGATGCTCAAATCATTAATTTTCGAGAACATCTTTGGGTCCCTGCAGAAGAGCTTAATTGGGAAGAACCGGATATCTGAAATAAGTTTAGTGCGGACAAGTGTCCCAAAAAAGGCAAACATATACGGATTCCTCTGTATATGAAGGAGTTGAAGAAAAAAATTTAACAAATAAGAGGGTACTTATACGCAATAATTGGTTAACTGGGATAGTTTATATGGCATGTTTACTAACCAAAGCTTATTATATGACGCAAAACTACACACTTAACGATTTAGTTCGACTAGTTTATCACGAAACATCGCTCAGACAAGAGGAGGAGCTGTTGGAAGAAATATCCTACGATTTTGAACTTGCTGAGGAGTATGAAATGCTTAAGAACGCGAGTAGGGAATTGCCGAAGGTCACTTTTTCACCTTCTAAGAAGACATTAGATTCCATATTAGATTACAGCCGAAATACAGCATTAGCCGTATAATACTAGAAAGAGACTAACACTAAAAATTGATGCCCTCGATAGAAATCTATCGAGGGTTTTTCTTTTCTATCTTCACTGCTGGAAATCAACCTACTGGAAATCCTGTTCCAGTTTGTTTAAAATTAATGGATTCTTACCCTTAACTTAAGACCAGAAAAATTTAATTCATCTCTATGGGTGAACAAAAAGTACATCTGCCAAATGACAAAGAAGAACTGAGAGCATTTATCCGGTCACTACTTGATGATGTCCATGCTCTTGAAAAAATGCTCCAGGAGGACTGGTTTGAAAAGGATGTCAAAAGAATTGGTGCTGAGCAGGAAATGGTACTCATTGACAAAAATCAAAAGCCTGCCAATATAGCCCTTCAGGCTATCGAAAAAATGCAACAGTATGAGTGGCTCGAGACCGAGTTGGCCCAGTTTAATCTGGAAATCACACTCACTCCTCAGCAGTTTTCCGGCAATTGTCTAAGTGATTTGGAAAAAGAAACAGTCCACAAGCTAAACATCATTCGAGAAAATGTGTACCCCATGGGAGCAACACCTATTCTCACGGGAATCCTGCCGACATTGAGAAAAAGTGATCTGACGTTAAACAACCTTACACCGAAAGAACGCTACAAAGCCCTAATGAATGCCATCAACCAACAGTTGCTGGGATCGGAATATGAACTAAGGATTAACGGCATCGACGAGCTCATTTTAAAGCATGACTCTCCCATGCTGGAAGCATGCAACACCAGCTTTCAAGTACATCTGCAAGTGTCGCCTGATGATTTTGTGAAGATGTATAACATCGCCCAAACGCTGGCCGGACCGGTCATGGCTATTTCTGCCAATTCACCATTGGTGTTTGGTCGTCGATTATGGCATGAGTCACGCATTGCCATGTTTCAGCAATCGATCGACACCCGGTCTTCACATAAACACATGCGGGAGCGAGCACCGAGAGTGGACTTTGGCAACCGTTGGTTGAAAGACAGCATACTGGATATTTATAAAGATGATATAGCCCGGTACCGGGTACTTATGAGCAGTGATGTGAAGGAAGATTCCCTGACCAAACTTGCCCATGGAGAAGTACCTAAACTCAAAGCTCTGCAGGTACACAATTCAACAGTATATCGTTGGAATCGCCCCTGCTACGGCATATCAGAAAATGGAAAACCGCACCTCCGTATCGAAAACCGGATTTTACCTTCCGGACCAACCGTGCTCGACGAAATTGCCAATGCCGCCTTTTGGCTGGGATTGATGGTTGCTTTCGACGAAAAATATGATGATATCACTAAACATATCATGTTTGCCGAAGCCCGGGATAATTTTTTTAAGGCCGCCTGCTACGGCATCGACACGACTTTTTCCTGGCTCAATGACACAAAGATATCTGCTATTCAACTGGTGAAAGAGGAATTAATTCCACTGGCCAGGATAGGCTTGGAAAGCCGGAAAGTATCATCCAACGATATCGACCGCTACCTGGGAGTGATCGAAGCCCGGGCAACCAGACATATGAATGGAGCCCGGTGGCTGCTCAGAGGATACACAAAATTATTAAATGAGGTCGGTAAAGACGAAGCCCTAACCATCATGACCAGTACCACCTTGCAAAATCAAATCCGAGAGATACCTATCCATGACTGGCCTTCGCCGGAAACGGGTGATTTGACCGAATATAAACCAATGGCATTGACCGTCGGTGAATGTATGACTACCGATCTTTTTACCGCTCATGAAGATGATATCATAGATCTTGTGGGAGAAATGATGGACTGGAGAAAGATTAGATATATGCCGGTTGAAAACGAAAAGGGTCAATTGAAAGGTCTGGTGACCAGCCGGCTCCTTATCAGAGAATTATTGCGTGAAAAGAAAGAAGCCCGGACCATAACCGTCGGCGAAATCATGATCAAAGAACCCGTCTCGGTCACCCCCGAAACCAGTGTGCGGGAGGCGATGCGACTGATGAGGGAAAACCAAATTGGGGCCCTTCCTGTAGTCCATGAACCAAACGAATTAATTGGAATCATTACTGAAATGGATTTCTTACGGATCACCGCCAGGCTTTTGGACCGTTTAGACCAGGTTCAGCGAAAGTGATGTAACCTTCTTGACAGATCCCCTGTTATATCTATTAATAAGTCTGTTATTTAGCTGGCTCAACTTGAATGACAGTGGCTAAAATATGCTATTTTTAGCACCCGAATTTTTAGAGAACCTATAATGAAGTAATTTATGGCATTTGACATCGATATGATTAAAGCCTTTTACCAAGGCTTACCTGCAAAAGTTGCAGAAGCAAGAAAAGCAACTGGTAAACCCCTAACGCTGACAGAAAAGATACTTTATGCACACTTGCATGCAGAGTCTCCAATGAAGGCATATGGACGGGGTAAAGACTATGTGTTTTTTGCGCCCGATAGAGTTGCCATGCAAGATGCTACTGCACAAATGGCTCTCTTACAATTTATGATGGCCGGTAAAAAATCAGTATCAGTTCCTTCAACGGTTCATTGTGACCACTTGATTCTCGCTGAAGGTGGTGCTGAAGCAGACCTAAAAAAAGCTAATTCTGTAAATGCTGAAGTTTACGATTTCCTTGCTTCGGTCTCTAACAAGTATGGCATCGGCTTCTGGAAACCAGGAGCGGGGATCATACACCAAATAGTTCTGGAAAACTACGCCTTTCCCGGAGGTATGATGATCGGAACGGATTCGCATACTCCTAATGCCGGAGGTCTTGGCATGGTAGCTATTGGTGTAGGTGGTGCAGACGCGGTAGATGTGATGGCTGACATGCCGTGGGAGTTAAAAATGCCGAAAGTGATAGGCGTTAAATTGACCGGCAAACTGAGTGGTTGGACCTCTTCTAAAGACGTTATCCTCAAAGTCGCGGGTATCCTTACCGTCAAAGGTGGTACCGGAGCGATCGTCGAATATTTCGGACCCGGCGCAGAGTCTCTATCTTGTACCGGTAAGGGCACAATTTGTAACATGGGGGCTGAAATTG
>JAGQWV010000097.1 GCA_020437045.1 Saprospiraceae bacterium
GGAATGCAATGACAGTGTCTGGTCCGGGCTCCACTATTGATGCGGCAAGTAACGTTATTTTGGGATTGAATGATCTTATAAATAGGCTTTCCATAGAATCTGTCCTGGACCTTCCCTGTGGCGATTTTCACTGGATGCAAAAAGTTAATCTTGATCAGGTCCAATATTTGGGAGCGGATATTGTCAGCGATTTGATTAAGACGAATCAAAAGCAGTTTGCAAAAAACCATCTTAGGTTTACTACCTTGGATGTGATTGGTGATTCTTTGCCAAAGGCGGATTTGATGATCAGCCGTGATTGCTTTGTACATTTTTCTTATAGAGATATCTTTAGTGCGATGCAAAACATTTTGGACTCAGAGGTAGATTTCTTATTAACTACTACCTTTACACAATCAAGATTGAATTATGATATTGTGACGGGTGACTGGAGGCCGGTTAATCTGGAACGGCCACCTTTTAATTTCCCCAAACCCTTACTGCTAATTCTGGAGAATGTGAACCAAGACCATAAAAGGTCTTTCCGGGGCAAGGCTTTGGCCCTATGGAAAATCGCCGAGCTGCGAAATTCGCTAAAACTTTAATGTATAAGACTTGCTTTTAGGTGAATCATATCGGATAGTAACTTTATGGGTAGCGCTACCCCTGATTTGTCTACTTTGTTTGCGATGGACCGGATTTGACGGTATGGTTGGTCAGGATAGTTATGCCTACGTGGATCAAGCTTATTTAATGCAATCTGACCTGATTGCGGGATGGTATAATAGTTCTTTTCGATGGCCTGTGGGCTATCCATTTTTAGGTGTCATAATGAGCTTGCTTGGATGGACTATACCTTTGGCAATGCAAATGGTGAGCTGCCTCGGTATGGGAGGCTTATTATTGGTCACATATAAATTGTTGGGTAAAATCTACCCAAATGAATCTACAGGCAATTCAATCTCTTACCTGATTTTGTTTTTGTTCTTAGCGCCATTTATTTTTCGGAATGCCATGCTAACTATGTCGGATATTCCTGCTGCTTTTCTTATCCTATCGTCCATATACCTAGGCATGCAATTTTATAACAGAGGAAAATACCGCTTTCTGATTCTGGGTGTTTTATCGTTAATCCTCGCTTGTTGGGTGCGATACGCGGCTTTTCTTTTCACGCTGCCACTTGGAGTATTTTATTTTGCCGGGCTTCGGAGAAAGCATCATTTGCCATTATGGTGGTTTGGAATAATACCCTTGTTTTTGGTGATGCTCTATATCATCTTCTTTAACCAGATACAGAACCTTTATTCGCATAATGCAATCCAACATTGGAGTATTGCAAATTTTTTTAAGCATACGCACATTACCCAACAAGGCAATAATAGTTATTGGTTACCCAATGTCATTTATGTATGGTATCCTTTTTTTCATTATGGGTTTTCATGGTTTTGTCTGATCTTTTTAGTGATCAATCACCGGCGGTTAAATGTCTTTTATGTTGTGGTAATTGGGCTTATCTACTTATGTTACGTTTTTTTTATTGCCGGTCTTGATGCTCAAAATACCCGCTATTTATTACCGGTTTATCCCTTAGTTTTGGTTTTAGCCTATCCTGGATATAATACGTTTATGATCTGGATGAAACAGAGGAAAATGTTGTTACCGGCTATGGTATTCATATTTTTGGTTCAGATGGTATTTACCGTTTTCTCTTTCCGTACTCTTTTTTACCGTAACGCACTGGAAAGAGAGATTACCGGCTATCTTAATGACAATTGGGTTGGTGACATTGCACAGCCTGCTTATTTATATAGCTTTGACATTGATATTGCGTTGCAGTCCAGAGGAGTACCCTATCAAATCATCAATCTTTGGGAAAAACCTATTAGCATTTTTCAAAAGGGTAGTCTGGTACTTTTTAATGAACAGAAGCTTGCGGTCCAATGGCGGGACCAGAATCCCATGCTGAACTGGAGACGTCTTCAGGCAAATAATGGCTTGGAGAAAATAGTTGAATTTACCGGTCACTGGATACTGTATAAAATTGATTAGACAACCCCATATTGTTTTTCTTACTCCGGGTTTCCCGGAAAACGAACGGGATAGCACTTGTATTCCGGCATTACAGATATTTATACGTAGCTTTTCTAAAGTTTTTCCGGGTAGAATATCCGTAATCAGTTTTCAATATCCATACCAACGAGGCCATTACTTATGGAATGGGATGGATGTATATTCATTGGCTGGCAATAATAGAGGTTGGAAGAAAATGGTTATTTGGCATAAAGCCCGCAAATTGGTTGAAAATATTCACCAACAATATCCAATAACTCATTTACATAGCTTTTGGTTGGGGGAGTGTGCTTTGGTTGGACAACAAATGGCTACCAGGTTGAAAGTTCGACACACTTGCACATTGATGGGACAGGACGCCCTTTCTGGCAACAGGTATTTCAATAAATTAAAACCAGCTTTTACGTTGATCACGCTGTCAAATTTCCAGAACCAGATGGTTTTGAATAATTATCACATTGATTCATTGATCATTCCCTGGGGAATCGAAAATGTGTATCAAAAAACGATCAGCAAAGATGTTGACATCCTTGGTGTGGGTAATTTAGTAAATGAAAAACATTTCGAAGATTTCATTCACATAGTGCAGAGATTGATCACTCTATATCCACGACTACAAGCAAGAATAGTGGGAGAAGGACCTTTAATGAATAATTTAAGAAAAAAAATTGAGCAGCTGTCATTAGAAAAGAATATCCACTTATTGGGTATATTACCCTATGCTGAAACGCAACAATTGATTGGCAGAGCTAAAATACTGTTGCATATGTCAGCATATGAATCATTTGGAATGGTATTTATTGAGGCACTGGCTGCACAAACCTGGGTTGTTTGTCGTCCTGTCGGCATTGCCGCTGAGCTTGGACTTACCCTTAAAGTGAATACGAACGATGAGGCAGCAAACGTAATTCAAGAAATCTTAGCGGAGAACAAACGGCCTGAAGCCGTCCAATTTTCCATTGAGGATACCGTAGATCAATATATGGATCTGATCTTTAAAGATGGAAAGGATGTATGTATATAGCAATTACCATCGGAAGCAGTAGGATATTGATCAATGAGGTGATTTGCTAACATGATCCCACTGATTTTTAACACAATGAATTAAAAAGCGCTGCAACATCGGGTGCATGCAGGAAGAAGCCCACCACCCTTTACCAAATCTTTTCTGAAACGTCCATACATCTTACTGTTCCATATTTCCGGGAGGGTTTGTTTATTGAGATTACCCATCGTAACATTATAGCATCTGCCGTGGGCAGGAATGACACTCCCATCTGATTTAATCATGAGATTGGAAAATAGATCATTACAGCAATGACCGATGGGCTTTTCCGGCGATGCAAAATATTCTTCAAGTTTCTTTTCCGAATTTAATTCGGGATAAAATCCGATCGAGAAAGGAAAAGTTTTTTCTTTGATTTTTTGAATAGATTTCCAGAGATATGCTATGTCGATTTCTCTAAAATCGGTTAATTCAATATTGGAAGGGGTCGCTGGATAATATTCACCATACAATTGATTATGGCTATTCGCCATGTCTTGAGTGACGAAATTTTGCTGCAAGAACCCAAGATGTTTTATGGGATAATCCCTAAAGAATTCTGCAAAGTCGATTAATTCGGTATAATTCCACTGAGTAATGACAAAGAAAATCGAGACTTTTGGCGCATTTCTGTTAACAAAGAGTTTTTCTAAGCCACCTATTGCCTTTTGAAATGATCCGGGATTTCCCCGAATGAAATTATGGGTATCCTGCAACCCATCCAGGGAAAGAAAAAGTTCAGAAACGCGGCCATTCATAAGCTTGTCGACATTTTGTACGAGATTTAGACCATTCGTGGTTACGGATGTATAGATACCTTTATCCCGGGCATAATTTAATGTTTCTGAAAGGTGGGGGTAAGCCAGAGGTTCTGTGAAAGCATATCCCAGTTTACACCGGGGATAATACATTTTTAGCTGATCTGCAATTTTCCTGAAAAGTTCTGTTGGCATGTTGATGGGCCTGGTACCAATAAGATTTTTTGAAAAATTAGTAGTGGTACTGCCAGTACCAACATCGCACATTTTACAATGTAAATTGCATACATTGTTGACACCAAGAATAATATACTCGGGCCCGAAAAACAACTTCTCAGGATAAAGAGTCTTATTAAGTTTATTTACAATTCTCGTGAAATAATGCATAGACTTGATGTGAAGATATCTAAAACTTGGGAGTTGCTATCATATTCTCATCTTAATGATGATTGGTGTATATTACGTTTGAGAACGATTAATTGCATGCAAAGGATCACTGCGGGTAAACGAATGTTGACTTCAATTTTGTGGGCTGCTTACCGTGTTTGGATATCTCGCACGAATTGGTACCGGTACGATAACTTAAAAGTCAGATTATTTCCTTCCGTATTTCATCCGGGCTTTCTATTTAGCACCAAAGTGTTATTAAATTTTATTCGTCAACTTCCATTAAAGGATAAAAAGATCTTGGAACTAGGTGCAGGCAGTGGAATGATTTCACTGTGTCTGGCCAGGAAGGGAGCTATGGTAACCGCTAGTGATATTAATCCAGAGGCTATTCAGGCAGTTAAGGAGAGTAGCGTTATCAATGGCTTGGAAGTGTGTGCGATTGAGTCAGATCTTTATTCAGCACTAGATCAGGCTAGATTTGACTACATTATTATTAACCCCCCTTATTATCCTGGTGTGCCGGCATCACCGCTGGAATATGCCTTTTACTGCGGGGAGGATTTTGATTTCTTTCGCCGCTTGTTTAGAGATATTGATACACACCTGATGCCTTCGGGCCAGGCTTTCATGGTGTTGAGTGAAAATGTAAGCATTGATAAAATCCGGGAAATAGCCCAGGAGAATAGTCTGGATTTAGTACTTAGATATCATACCAGGATATGGCGTGAATCGCAATACATATTTGCCATTGTGGGGTCAGGATAATTTCTTAGATGGAATGAACACTTCAGCCAGAAATTTTTCAACAGGCCACCGATAGTTTGATCGATTTATTCTCCATCGCGCCATCTTTTGTAATGGAAATAATAGCGTCCTTTTTCTTGACCACCCCAATTTATTATAGAATTTGAATAGCTCAATCAATTGATATTTTTTATTGTTCACCCAGGGACCTGATGAGCCGATGTAATCAAATTTGGTCCATGCCTCTAGATTTTCCGGCAATTGGTAACCTGCTTGCAACACTTCCTCAGTGATTTTTGAACCGGGGTATGGTTTGAAATAGAAGATCGGAGTGGTAAAATCTGGATGCATGGAGTTGAGAACTTTGGCCATCTCGAGAGAGGCCTGGACACTCTGGTCCGTTTCATTGGGAAAACCAACAATAAAAGGAAAGATAACGGCAATGTCCCTCTCCACACATCGTCTGGCACACAACAGGACATCCTCCAGTTTTATGTCTTTCTGTAACCAATTCAACATGTTTTGTGAGCCAGACTCAACACCAATTAACACTCTTCGAAGTCCGGATTTCTTGCATAGATCAAAGTCTTCTTCGCTCATTCTGGCTCCCTGATCGGCTCGCATCGTTCCGGCCCATGTGCTATCAATGCCTTTGTTTATTAGGCCAACTGCCAGTTCCTTGATTCTATTCCGATAGGTGAAGAACGTTTCATCCTGAAAATTGATATCCGTAAATTTTAGGCGATGGTACCAATATTCCAGATCTTGAACCATAGTGACCGGATCGATTCCGGTCCATTTACGTTTATACACAAAAGGATCGGCACAAAATGAACATCGAAAGAAACAACCGGTAGAGGAAATATAGTCCAGCTGCCGTCTTCCCTTCAACCGGAAATATTCTTCAACATTGATGAGGTCATAATTAATGCGTGTAAACTGATTAATATCTGCCAGTGGTCGTTTTTCGTTTTGAATAATCTCATTTTGCTGGTTGCGATATGTGATTCCTGCCACATGGGCCAGATCGGCCTTTGATTCGATATTAAAAACCAATTCGCGGAAGGTTAGTTCTCCCTGACCCTGTACCGTGATATCGATAGAGGGCTCGTCTTTCAGGGTCTGTTTTGGAAACAGAGAAGGATGCCAACCACCCCATATAGTGATGAGATGCGGATAATTCTTCTTGACAAATCTTGTGGTATCAAGTGCATCTCGCAGAGGATTTCCGGTAAGTGCCGTTACCCCGAAGAGAATGGCATCATGATTATGCTGCTCGATAATCTTCAACGGATCCTTACAAACTCTGGCATCGATAATGATTACTTCATAGTGGTTGGGATCAAGCATCGAACCAATCGACAGTAGGGCCAAAGGCATATCGAAAAACACTGCTTTGGGATTATACAACAAAATCTTCTTTCTGCTCATGGGTCAATCGATCCTGAAATGCAAAATACGAATACATGAAAGAACACGGCTGAATAAAAAATAGATGATGGCATCCATGCAACATTTTTTTGTGACTACCACTGCACCCACAATGACTGGATCTCAAATGATATATTATTGTAATTGTTTATTTTTCCGAATTAAATCAACCAGGTATTTTCCAACGACTGTCTGGCCATGATCATTGAGATGAGGGTCATTTTCGTAGAATACCCTCTTTTCTTGATTAGCATCTCTTAGAAATGGCAAGGCATTAATAAAGTAAAGATTATCCCGCTGAATACTGGATTTCAATTGGACATAGAAAGGATAGTTTTCCTCCAGATCTGCTTTCGGCGTCAAAAAAATGGCTCCCAATTGCTGCATACGTTGAAGATAAGTGGTATCTATCTGAGCGCAGTGAGGTATCACTAAGATGTAAATTGAACAGTCTTTCGGAATAGCCTCAACCAGGTTGTTCAATTTTCTGAGGAAAGCAGACATATCGCCTTGGCGACTATTTTTTACCAGAATGGTATTTTCCAGGAAATTTGGATCTGCCTCAAATAGGAGTTTAGTGCGCTGGGAGTATTGATCGGGTGAATAACTATCTGTTTCTTTGGGCTTTTCTCCATTTTCCAAATCAGCATGAAGGAGTTCTCGAAAAATTCGTAGACGAAAATTCAAATAAGAAAGAAAATATAAACGATCCGAAAGAAACCAGTAAGACCGGCGCAGCAATGATATTTTTCCTGAGTTAATGCGATGATTAAATTCTAAAAGATCATTACCAACATAGATTTGATATATTAATATGCGGGGATTAAATTTCTTAATTCGACTCGGTGCTACAATGTCGGTTTCTTTGATACAGGTGCCGGGAATGCCACCATTTATCACCCGTTGATTTGGAAGACTATCCCGTAAAATTTGGACATAACCTCTTGGATCGGCGGTAAATGAATCTCCGAGAGCCAGGATAGTTGGTTTTGGAGTTTCATTTTTTATTAAATACGTTGAATTTAGTCCATTAAACTCACTACGATAGAAATCAAGAAAATAGTTCCTATAGATTACTTCAAGGATTATCAAGGCGGAAGTGATAACAAAAACTATATAACCTGCGGTATTGAGCACTTTTTTAACCTTCATCCTTAACACTTTTATGATAATTTAAGGCCATCTCGTCCGCGGAGACTGACGCCAGGATTTCGCTCCATCGGCTATCTTCAAATATCAGGTGATCAGGGAGGTAATGCATTAATCTGGTACCCACCAATAGATTGGACAGGAATACATATAATTTAACGCGGTATTTATTTTTGTGTTCTTCAATTTTATAGGTCTGTAAGTTATAAGCAATTTTAGACAGATGAAGTCGTATTCGACGATTGATGGGAAGGTTCTTTGTTTTTATATCTAGAGTGTACGGAAAACGACTTAATTCAGGTTGTAGAAAGCAGGTGAGAAGTTGGACTTGTTCTGGCGATAATAAAGTAAAAGACCGGTTAATTCTGTTGTAATCAAGACTTTCATTAAGGCGCTGATGTAAATGTTCCATGATTTCTTTTTGGAACTTGAATTTTTTAGTCTTTTGAAATTCTAGCATTTGCTCTTCATAGTTGCATCCTACGAAATGACAAATGTTTTGTAGCGTTTCCTTAGGGTGGGTTACCAGATTTTCATATTTAATGAAAATGCTATTTTCATTGTTTAGCCGCTGGTATTTATAGATCTCGTCGATAAATCTTTTAATAAATAATGCAGATTTTAATAATAATCTGTCGGACATCTGTTTGTTAAATTGATACTTAATTGTTTCACAGATTGATAGTGCTACATCGAACGGATTTCGGAGAATTACGATGAACCTTGATTCGGGGAAGGCTTGACTCAAAGTGGAAATGAATAGAGCATTTTCTGGAGTTTTTTCAACAAATATTTGCCCTTTTTCCTGACGGAGATAATCCATTATTAGATCACCATACCAATTTGAGGTATTTATAGGATAGGTAAATTTTTTCAGAGCCTGATTACAGATGGATTTTGTAATTGCGTCATCAAAATATCGGGATAATCTGAGATAGTGACTTAATAGGATTTTTGAAGTAATCTCGTTTTTTATTTGTTTTTCTGACTGAAGACGCCATATCATTCTACCTGTAAATATTTCCGGACATACAGCAATTTGTGAATGTTTGTTTAACATTACTTCCAGTAATGTTGTACCGGATCTTGGCATACCCAAAATAAAGATTGGTTTGATCATTCTTCTGGGTTAAAAATTTATTCTTTTAAATATGAATTCAGGAAACGCGCGCACTGCAAACATGATAAGTTGCCACAATGGAAGATGATAAAGTACATTCTTTCTACGAATCATAGCTGCATATATGCTGGTAGCCAAATGATCTGGATCTGAAGTCAGTAATTTGGGAAGCTTCATATGTCCAGTCATTTTAGTCCTAATATAGCCTGGTTTTACCGTGAGCACATGCACATTTTTATCTGCTAGTCTACTTCTTAGCCCACTAAGAAAAATAGTAAACGCACCTTTGGCCGACCCATATATATAATTCGATCTCCTTCCTCGTTCACCAGCTACCGAACTAATACCAATAATGCAACCGGTGAACCTTTTCTCCATATCATTGGCGGCTATATGTAGTATAGAAACAAGAGCAGTGTAATTGGTGTTGATAATCTTTTGTGCTTCACCAAAATCCATTTGAGCCCTTTTTTGATTGCCAAGATACCCTAAAACACCTATGACCACCTCGGGAGTGTTGGGAAGATTTCGGTAAAATAGCTCATGTGATTTAAAATCCAGGGCCTCAAAAAAATGGCGGGAAACATGAATTTGATAGTCGGTTTCCCAATGCTTATGATTTTCATCCGCATTGATATAATCTCTATTTCTACTAGTCAGATAAAGATTGAAACCCGCTTTGGCGAACCGGTAGGCCACGGCCTTGCCAATATCCCCCTCTGCACCCAGTATCAGACAGTATGGTTTATTGGTTGACATTTATTTATATTTCAAGACGGTAGGACAGCAATGATTTATAATAGTCATGGTGTGTAACCCACCTTTTGTACATTCTTTTAAAGGTATTGGCGTTCATTCGTGCATCTTTTGCCAGATAAATCTTCCCTCCATATTCCAGGACAATCTGATCTAAATCATTAAAAATATTTAAAACATCTGGAGACCATTTAAAATCCATGGCCAGGGTAAATCCCGGCATCGGAAAACTCATAACGGAGCGGTCATCGACCTCTCCGAACATTTTTATAACAGACAAAAAAGGATAGATAGCGGCTTGATGAATTCTCTTAAGAACTTCCGTGATACATTCTTCCGCACCCGAGAAAGGTATCACAAACTGATACTGTAGGAGACCTTTTTTACCATATAATAGGGGCCAATTTTTTATGGTATCCAATGGAAAAAAGAACGAAGCTAACTTAGCTGTTTGCAACCGGTCGGCTTCGATTTTTCTTTTTAGATAAAATGTATTGAAAAGTCTGCCGATCTTATAATTAAGCGCAAAAGATGGGGCGTGAAATGGAATAGTGATTTGCTGTTTTGATTTAAAGGTAAGAGGTTTCTTCTGAAGGTTTTTGGGTAGATCAAAAAATGGGATGTGATCAGCGGTGGTGAATACGGCAGGAATTGAATCAACTTTTTGAAAAGAGTCCAGCCAGGCAACCGAATACTCACCTTGTTGATTTTTAAATTTCGTTAATAAAGAATTAATACCGGTTACCTTTTGAATATTACTTCTCAGATAAGTGCTTTCAATCGGCTTTAATTTTATCAAGGCGGTGATAATGATACCAGTGAGGCCCATACCCCCGCAGGTTTCCCAGAAAAGGTTGCTGTTTTCACTACGGGAACAAGTCACTATTTTTTTTGAGTGATCAAGAATTTGAAAGGAAAGGAGATGATTTGAAAAGGATCCGGCTGTGAGATGATTTTTACCATGCACATCAGCGGCAATGGCACCTCCCAGGGTGATCAGTTGAGTGCCGGGAGTCACGGGCAAAAAGTAACCAAAGGGAATAATTAACTCAAGAATGTTTTTCAATAATATTCCGGCCTCTGCTTCGAGGACTCCCCTGGCAGGATCGAATTCAATAACGTTGCTTAGTGAAAGTGTTGAAAAGACGGATCGGGAGATTGATGCATCACCGTAAGAGCGTCCATTACCCCGGGCAATGATCTCGGATTTGCCATGGATGCTAGATGCTGTTTTTTGCCGGGATGTACATGAAATTATCTCGGCATGAATGCTTGGACAACCTCCCCAGCCATGGATTTTCCTGATCACTATCTGATTAATAGATTAAAAAATAAAAAAGGCCAATCCATAATAATAAGATTATCTGTATAAAACGATCATGTAAGAGGATTTCGGTGGGAGATCGCAGATCGTGCTGCACAATAATTATCTGAAGAAAGCGAATGAAACCCAGGATGACTGGAAAAGCAGTCAAATAAATCTTGTTGCTGCCCAGGCGAGCAGCCACTTCCGCGGACATACAATAAATTAAATAGATCATTAAGGTGCTGGCCGCGAGAATAATCAGCGACATGTTGACAAACTCGAGATTGTAACCGGAGAGGGATCTTCGCACGGGAATTTGATAGGATTGATTAATCATGAGCTCTGAGCGACGTTTACCCAGGGCAATGGAAAGGGCAAGCATAAAGGTGATGAGAATTAACCAATTGGTGAGAAAGACATCGGCTGCCATCGCACCGGCTATAATTCGCAAAACAAAACCAAGACTTATTATGGAAATATCGATAATGGCAAAATGCTTTAGGATTAAAGTGTAGGCAATATTGAGAACGATATACAGAATCACAGGCAACCACAGTTTTGTTTTCAGTAAACAAACGAAGAGTAGAACGGAAAGTGCCAGAATTATTATTACTGCTTTATTTCTGGATATGTCTCCTGCGGCTATGGGTCTGAGCTGGTTGACCGGATGTTTGCGATCCTCTGCGATATCGTGAAGGTCATTGAATATATAGACTATAGAAGATGCCAGACAAAAGGCAGCAAAGGTCAAAGTAATGGCAGGCTCTGTGACCAAATCAATGATCTGACCAGCAAAGAATACTGGAACAAAGACTAAGAAATTCTTGATCCAATGAGTCGGCCGAAGAAGTGCTAAATAGGTCCTCAAGGGTAAATTAAAAGATCTTAATGTAAGAATATTTGTGAAAATAGATTAGAAGCCTTCCCACTCTGGTTGCCGGTATTTCAACCAAAATTTCTGCAATAATTTTAATTCGTAGGGTAGTGCGAAAACGCGACTACGAAATCTCCAACTCGAGACGAATCTCATGATTTTTCGCTGGTGTCGAGTTAATCTGAGATCAGTACTGGTAGGATAATAGGAGTGAATAACCGTTTCAAAGTCTTGAATTAGATTGACAATAGATGGTGTTAGCCAGGGAGTCAGCGGATTCTTACGCAGGTCAAAATTTTCCCAGGCAGGCGTGAGCCAATCGTCAAGATTTTGTGGAAACTTAAATCCGGCGTTGCTGATTTGTTTGTAGAGTGCTGATTCTTTGGTAGGAACCGGGCTGTAGACATAGATGATGATCTCTGTTTTCGGGTTTGCTTCCTTTACCCGGTAGATAAAATCAATTTCCTTTTGCACATTCCTTTTTACTTCTGAGGCGTCATTTGCCGGAAGTCCCAAGACAAATGAATACTCAGGGATGATCTCAAACCGGGAGATTCTCCTGGCAAACTTGAGAATTTGCTGACCGGATTGGCGTCCCCCCTTATCCATGTTGGCTAACAAATCGTCGTTTCCGCTTTCGGCACCAAAGAATATCATTTTGCAACCGGATTCTCGCATGTTTTCCAACGACGTATCAGAATAGCGGTCTATGGTGTCGATCCTTCCCTCTCCCCACCAATGCATTTTTTCGGGTTTGATCAGATCGCAGAAATCAACGGTTCGTTGCTCTGAAACAAAAAAATTGTTGTCATGAAACTCAACGGCATCAGCACCATATTCTTCTTTGAGGAATTTAAGATCCCGGTAGATTTTTTCTGCAGATTTACCCCGCCATCTAGCCTCGTAAATAGGCACAACGGCACAGAATGAACACTTGAAAGGGCAACCTAAGCTTGAATGATATGCTGCTGTTCTTTCACCCAAATGAGTTCGTTTGAGGTATCCTTCGATCGAATAGAATTTGTCTAACGTCCTGTAGGGTAAATCCGGAAGCTTATCCTGGTCGGGTAGATTCTCTTTTGGGGTTTTGATAATTTGACGTTTCTCATCCTTGTAAATCAGATTATGGATTTGATGAAATGATTCTTTTTGTTCCAGGCACTGAATTAATGTGGGGAAGGCGTGATCTCCCGGGCCATTGATGCAAAAGTCAACATAGCCGGACGATAGAATGACCTCACTTTGATTTGATGCAAAATAGCCGCCCCAGATGATGATTATTTCCGGAAATAGGGCTTTTACCTGTTTGCTGATGGGAATTGCTTCTTTAAGCTGAGGGCCAGGCATAACCGTGACTCCGAAGTATTTGATAGATCCTGACTCGAGACTTTGTTTTATTTGAGACCAGGAATCCCTTTCCCGGTTACCATCGACAATATGGTAGTCATGACAGCCATGAATGGATGCGGCAATTTGTAGTATACTGTTGGGAATACGATAATTGGGACTTCCTTGTCCAACGGCTCTTGGATTGAAGAGAAGTACCATATTTCTTCCTTTTTATAGTCTCCGGAAATTTCCTTCACGGATCAGCTGGAAAACCAGGATCAAAGTAGTTGATGTATTCCTAAAGGAGAAAGGACTGGTGCCAAGTAAGTTTAGGTTGGCATCAGTCCTTTCCAGTTTTATTATTTCAGCTGCTCGGCTCTAATTTTATTCAATGCGCTACCTGCTTTCACCCATGCAATCTGAGCATCATTGTAGGTGTGTGTCAAAGCAAACTCATCAGTGGTGCCGTCCGCATGATTCAACCGGCAGGTGATGGTTTTGCCAGGGGCCAAAGCATCAAAATCCAGAAGATCAACCGTATCATCCTGTCGGATCTTGTCGTAGTCGGCAGGATTTGCGAAGGTAAGCGCCAACATGCCCTGTTTTTTTAAGTTGGTTTCATGAATCCGGGCAAAACTTTTTACTACCACGGCTTTGACCCCTAGAAAACGTGGTTCCATTGCAGCGTGTTCTCTGGAAGATCCCTCACCATAGTTTTCTTCACCGAAAACAATAGTGCCAATTCCTGCTTTTTGATAAGCCCGGCCGGAGTCAGGCACAGGCAAATATTTGTCTTCTACGTAGTTGATCACGCTGTTTGCCTGATCGTTGTAGGCATTAATAGCTCCAATGAAACAGTTGTTGGAGATATTTTCCAGATGTCCACGGTATTTAAGCCAGGGTCCGGCCATGGAAATATGATCAGTGGTGCATTTTCCTTTGGCTTTTAAAAGCACCCGCATTCCCTGCACCTGATCTTGCGTAATCGGTTTGAAAGGAGTCAACAGTTGTAGTCGGTCACTTTTCGGATCAACAATGACACTGATATCTTCGCCATCTTCGGCAGGTGCCTGGAACCCGGCATCCTCGACATCGAAACCCTTTGGAGGTAGTTCGATACCGGATGGTGGATCGAGTTTTACCGTTTCACCTTTTTCATTGGTTAAAGAATCTGTCAAAGGATTAAATTTTAACGAACCGCCCATGACCATCGCAGTGACGATCTCTGGTGATGCTACAAAAGCGTGAGTCGCCGGATTTCCATCATTTCTTTTGGAAAAGTTACGATTGAATGACGTGATGATGCTATTCTTTTTTGTGGGGTCGTTGGTATGTCTTGCCCATTGACCGATACAGGGTCCACAGGCATTGGCGAGCACCACTCCACCAATTTCTTCGAAATCATCTAATATACCATCCCGTTCTACCGTATAACGGATTTGTTCTGAACCTGGGGTGATGGTAAACTCAGACTTTACTTTTAAATTCTTGTTTTTGGCCTGTTTAGCCAGCGATGCGGCCCGGGTAAGATCTTCGTAAGAAGAATTAGTACATGATCCAATCAAACCTACTTCTAGTTTTTCAGGATAATCGTGCTCCTCTACCGCTTCGGCAAATTTCGAAATTGGCCAAGCAAGATCGGGAGTATAGGGACCATTGATGTGGGGTTCTAAAGTAGAGAGATCGATTTCGACAACCCGGTCAAAATATTTTTCTGGCTCAGCATAACATTCAGCATCACCAGTCAAGTGCTCTGCCACAGCATCTGCCAGTTCAGCAACATCGGTTCTACCAGTGGCTTTGAGATATCGGCTCATGGATTCATCATAACCAAATGTCGAGGTAGTGGCGCCAATTTCAGCCCCCATGTTACAAAT
>JAGQWV010000098.1 GCA_020437045.1 Saprospiraceae bacterium
TTACATACAATTGTACAAAAGCATATTATACATTTATTTAATTTATATATATAACTTAGGTAATTAATATAGAAATTATATCATATTGTTATAGTATTTTTATAAATGTTAAATATTTCTAAAATTTTCCTCAATTAATCTCAGATCATCTCCTTATTTATCGCCATAATCATAAAATAGGAGCAAATCGATATTAGTTGATTTATCTTATAATTATATAACATTAACTATTTTATTACTAATGATGAGCTCCATAAAAATGAAGGTTCTTCAACAATTTACTTTCTACCGGAAATAGGATCTTGTATGACATATTCAGATAGGAAAAATGGTGCTCTTAAGGAGAAGACTGGTTCTCTCACGATCATGGACCATACACATCCAACATTGTTGAAATAGCAGGATAATGGAGACCAAAAAGCTACCAATTATTGATAAATGGCATCAAGAAAAATGCTAAAATAAATTCCAGATTACCGTATTTTGCCCCAAAAGCGACCCATGAACTTACATTCTATAAGAAAGCATTTTCCAGCATTAGAGAGAGAATTACACGGAAGAAACGTCATCTATCTAGATGGTCCGGCGGGCACCCAGGTTCCCAAAGAGGTAATTAGTAGTATCAGTGACTACTATCGCTATTCGAACGCCAATACGCATGGACAATTTGCGAGCTCCCAGGAGACCGACCGCATCATGGAATCCGCCAGAAATAAGGTTGCCACATTTATCAATGCACCTGATGCCAACTGCATCTCCTTTGGTCAGAACATGACCACCTTAAATTTTTCTCTGAGTAAGGCCTTGGTACGCGATATGAATCCCGGAGATGAAATTCTCATTACCCAACTGGATCATGAAGCCAACCGGGGACCCTGGTTAAATCTGGAAGAAAGAGGAATCATTATAAAAGAGGTATCCCTAAAACCTGAAGGTGTGCTCGACTACGAAGATCTGGAACGAAAACTTTCCGAACGTACCAAACTGGTTTGTATCGGTTATGCTTCCAACATGATTGGTACCGTCAATGATGTAAAATATGTACGATCGCTCACCAGAGACCGCAATATTCGAATGCTTATTGATGCCGTTCATTTTGCCCCTCATATGGCGATTGACGTTCAAGCACTGGATTGCGATTTTCTCTTGTGCTCGGCATATAAGTTCTATGGTCCACACGTGGGTATACTCTATTGCAAACCCGGCTTGCTAAACACTCTCCAGACCGACCGATTGAGGACACAATCTGCTGATGCCCCTTATCGAATAGAAACCGGCACTTTAAACCACGCCGCAATAGCCGGAGTAGAGGCAGCGATCAAATTTATCTCGAGACTGGGAGAAGGAAAGACCTTAAGAGACAAAATAACCTCGGCAATGCAGACCATTCACCGTCATGAAATGGATTTGGCCGCAATACTGTACGATGGTTTACAGCAGATCAAAGGTTGCACGATTTATGGGCCGGGGATGGAAAGTGGCCTTCGTACCCCAACGTTGGGGTTCTCCATCAAAGGTATAACTCCCGAAAAAGTTTGCTATGAACTTGCCAAACAGGCGATCTATGCCTGGGACGGTCACTTCTACGCGATCCGTGCTGCCGAAGTTTTAGATCTAATGAAGACCGGAGGGGTAACCCGGATGGGTATAGTTGCTTACAACACCAAAGAAGAAATTAATCGAACCGTAAAGGTCATGGAAAAGATTGCCTCCGATTCACGTTAAATAAGAACCCCAATAGCACCCTTTTTCGCCTGAACTTTCAGAAGCCAGAAAACAGCTTTGCGAACTATGAAGATTGCCATCGTCAGAGAATATAAAAAACCGGCGGAGTCGCGTGCTCCACTTACCCCTTCTCAGGTTTCATTCCTAAGAGATGAACTAGATATCAATATTGTCGTACAATCCTATGAAGGAAGATGCTATAGCGATGAGGAATATGCTGCCGCCGGTGTTCCTTTGGTAGATGATGTATCTGATTGTGATATCCTGATGGGAGTGAAAGAAGTACCCGTGGATAAATTAATTGATAAGAGAACATATTTGATTTTTTCACACACCATCAAGAAGCAAGAACAAAATCGGGCCTTACTCCGAGCCGTCTTAGGAAAAAAAATTAGGCTAATCGACTATGAACTGATCACCAATACCCACGGCCAGAGACTGATCGCCTTCGGGCACTTTGCAGGAATGGTGGGAGCGCATAATGCTTTATGGACCTACGGCAAAAAGACCGGAAATTTTGAATTGCCCCGATTAAAGGATCTACGCGATTATCAGGCTGCAAAAAACATCTACAAGGAGCTCAGATTGCCCCCAATAAAAATTGTGCTTACCGGTACCGGAAGAGTAGGAACTGGTGCACTGCTAACATTAAAAGACATGGGTATCAGACAAATTGATCCTGATCAATATCTTACCGATGAATTTGACTACCCGGTATTTACCCAACTCCTACCCCATCACTATGCCGCCCAAAAAGACGGAGATCCATTTGACAAATCAGTCTTTTATAATGATCCGGAACAATTCGAGAGTACTTTTTGGCCATTTGCCCGTATCAGTGACCTGATGATAAATGGAATTTATTACGTGGAGGAAGCACCCGCCTTCTTCACCCTTGAGCAAATGAAAAGTCCTGAATTTAAAATCAAAGCCATCGCAGATATCTCTTGCGACATCGCACCTCATGCTTCCATACCCTGCACCTTCCGGGCAACAACCATCGACCATCCGGTCTATGGATACGATCCACAATCTGGTTTGGAAACGGAACCTTTCTTAGCCCATACCATAGACATGATGACGATTGACAATCTTCCGAATGAAATACCCAGAGAAGCCACCAAGGCATTCGGCAAGCAATTTATAACCCGGATCATGGGAGAACTTATGAAGACTGTTGATCATAGTGAAATGTTGGATCGCGCCACTATTGCCGAAAACGGTCATCTAAAACCCGGTTTTACTTATCTCCAGGAGTGGGTGAATGATAAATCTCTTGAATGATGAATGGCTCGAATGAGCTCGATGTACGAATTAAGATTTTGGATGTACGCTTTCGGATAGATGCATCCGGCTTCAGGTATCCAGCATTTTCTTGTCACAATCGCCGAATGTAGATTCGGCACTACCTTTCACTCCAATGGTCAGAATCGCGGATTAAACGAATTAAGGGATTTTGCAGATTTATTATAATTAGTGCGGGTGGATCTACCTCTAGGGATCAAGGACAGAGAGGGAAGGTATACGATTACACCAGGCCGGCTCTTTCCATCCGGTTGAATTTCCAAAAACTGATCATCTTTTGATTTTCTTCATCCCATAGATGATGGAAGATAAATGAGAGACTATCAAAAAAGCCAACTGTTGTCACATATTTATTTAAAATCGGATTTTCTTTGGCACATTCGGTCAGATGGTAATTGGGAATCTTCGAGCTCAAATGATGAATATGATGTAGTCCAATGTTTCCGGTTAACCATTGAAATACCCGGGGTAATTTGTAATAGGTACTACCCTTGATGCTCGAAAATAAATACTCCCAATTTTCTTTCCATTGCTTATAAGTATGCTCATGCTGGTGTTGTACATAAAAGAACCAAATGGCAATAATCGAAAAAATAACGACGATTGGAATATGTACTAAAAAGAATTTCTGCCAACCGACAATAAAGGCAACCAGCGTATATATAAGCAGCAGGTATACATTATTGTAAAATTGAGACCACTTTATCTTTTTCCAACCTTTCAGATCAATTAATGGGAAACGTACGTTCACCAACAAATAATAGATTGGTCCAAATACAAAGAGTATCAATGGGTTTCGAAAAATCCGGTAACCTAATCTCTTACCAAAACTCAGTTCCTTATATTCCTTGACCGTAAGCGTATTGATGTCTCCAATGTCTCTCACCTCCAACTGTCCGCAATGAGCGTGGTGAAAAGAATGTGACCTGGACCAGTATTCATAGGGAATCGCACTAAAAAAACTGCATACCAAACCTATGGCATCATTGAGCTTTCGCTTCTTTAAGAAAGATTGATGCCCGCAATCATGCTGAATGATAAAGATCCGCACCAGAAAAAAGGCATTGATAACCGCCAATCCGAGCGTAATCCAGTAAGACCAGGAGAGACTAAAATACATGAGCACCCAAAGCCCCAGAAATGGCAAGAAGGTATTCGCTATCTGAAGATAAGCCTTCCTTTTGTCAGGAGTCTGATATTTAGTAACAATTTTAGGTCAATCTTTCAGGGTCTTTCTAATCTGCTCATCTGCAGGTCTTTCATTTATTTTCATATAAAAACTACACTCGTAAATAAATCAGGATCAAATATATAGGAACTTTCTTCCATCTCCCCCTTTCATCTCGATTTTTGTGCCAGAAATTGGTAAAATTCATCAAAAATCCATTGACCCAAAGTCAAGTTATTTTCCCTGAATTTCCTCAGATTGTTTACGGGCTTATCTCTTATAAAAAGCAAGGAGAAAAGGCATAAAACTAACCCCGGAATCTTTAATATTCCACAATAAGAACAGGAGATTTAGAATCAGGTTCATTTCAATCTTAACTTATTATAATCCCCTTCCGGACAAGCAACCCAAATTTGTAGTTCTTAGCACCATCTGTGCCCGATATTAATTTGTACTTTTGGTCTGAAAACAATTGCAAACCGGAGCACAGCTGGTCTTTATGGCTATAAGGTCATGTTTAATTGATAAGTGCTTCATAAATCAAACCATGTCATGAGTGACGCAATCGCCAAAAAGCGTTCCTTAACCCCCCAGGAAATCAAAGACCTCAATAACCAATATAAACCTCTTACTGTTCGCGAGCGAATCACCCGTTTATACGAAGACTTTGAGCAGGAAGAAGTCATGCTCACCAGTTCATTTGCAGCAACTTCGGCATTTCTACTAAGAGAATTCTCTAAGGTAAAACCGGAACAAGTCATTTATTTTATCGATACCGGTTATCACTTTGAGGAGACCTTAGTTTACAAACAGCATCTTACTGACCTTTACGGGCTTAATGTTGCATCTATTCAGGCCGGTGAGTACGAGCATAGTTTCACCACGCAGGATGAAACTTGGAAGAAAAACCCTGAATTCTGCTGCTCGATCAACAAAGTTCAACCACTGGATGAGGTCAAAAGCAGATATACAGTGTGGGTTTCCGGACTGATGGAATGGCAGAGTGATCATCGGGCCACACTGAACATCTTTGAGGAACGGGGAGGTATTCTCAAATTCTATCCCCTGCTTGATGTCAGCCGGGAAAACCGGGAGAAATATATCAGTGAAAATAAACTACCATTCCACCCTTTGGTGGCGAAAGGTTATCACTCCATAGGATGTAAGCACTGTACGGTACCCGGTGAAGACCGGACGGGTCGATGGAACAACCATCCAAAGACTGAATGTGGTCTGCATTTATAAAGAATGAATTTTGAAGATGCCTGGTCAAATACATCTTGGCCAGACTTTTGAATACGTTTATTCCGTTATTTAACAATAAACAGCGCAGTCGATGGGGCGGTTTTTTGTAGCGGTTTATCTGGCACTCAATTTTTCGGTAGCTCAGGGGCAGGAGCAAGTGACCTGGTCAGCAGATATTGCATGCCTGGTCTATACACACTGCACGCCTTGTCATAATGACAAAGGTATTGCTCCCTTTCCCTTGCAAAGTTACGAGGATGCCTATCGGTTTCGATATGGGATCGAACCCATAATTGCATCACGCCAAATGCCTCCCTGGCCTCCCTCAACCGATTACGGTGATCTGGCACACGAGAGAGTATTGACCCAGGAAGAAATAGACCTTTTTCAACATTGGGTTGAGCAAGGTGCAGCGGAAGGAATCCCGGATCAGGCACCAACTCCTCCGGTCTACGCAAGCAGCCTGGAAATCACTGATCCTGACTTCAGTGTACGCTTACCAAGTTTTGAAATACCCGACTTACGGGAATATGATCTCTACCGTTGCTTTGTAATTCCCACCAACGAGTCGGAAGATCGTTATATCACGGGTATTGAGATCGCTCCCGGCAATCGCAAGGTAGTACATCATGTCATATTGTTTCAGGACACCAGTGGCATTCCTGAGCAATTAGATGCTGCCGATCCTAATCTTGGTTACACTTGTTTTGGAGGAATCGGAACGAATACAGCTTCCATGGTGGCTGGTTGGGTGCCTGGTAGCAGCGCTTTTTCGGCACCGGAAGGCATGGGTATTTATCTCCCTAAAGGGGCCACATTGGTCGCTCAGATACACTATCCGGAGGGAAGTGCCGGCGAAATAGATTCTACCTTGATCAATATTAAATTCTCCGATCAAACTGCATTGAGACGTATCGAAAATATTCCGGTCTTGAATCACTTTCTCGGCATTGACCGGCCTCTGTTTATCCCGGCGAACACCCGGCAGACTTTTCATGAAACATTTAGTCCGGTGCCTTTTAAGGTAATCGTTACTGGAATTGCACCTCATGCCCACCTGATCTGTGAGTCTATGAAAGCCTATGCTACTACCCTCACGGGCGACACTATTCCCCTGATTAATATTCCCCATTGGGATTTCGATTGGCAGGGATTTTACGAATTCAAAAAACCGGTCATTATACCGGCCTTTTCAACGCTACACGGAGAAGCAACATACAATAATACCACCAGTAATCATCATCTGCCAGGTGACATTCCCGTTGATGTATCGGTCGGTGAAGCAACCACTGATGAAATGATGCTCTTTTTCTTCTCATTTGCGGTGTACCAACAAGGTGATGAAAATTTGGTCATCGACAACAATCAACATACTCCACATTACAACGATTGCAGTTATGCAGGCATGACCGTTGCAACTCAAGATTATGCAGCTGGATCGCCATGGAAAATTTGGCCAAATCCCGCCAGTAGTTTTCTGCATATCGAGACATCTACTTCTGCAGATGTCGTGGTTATCCGATTGACAGATCTTTGGGGCAGGTTTATTTTAGAGGAAAGAATGACTGATAATCAACGGCAAATAAACTTACCCGAAGGACTACCGTCGGGAGTTTATCTATGTCAGATTTCCGATCAAAGCGGTGTACGGTCAGCCTGGAAAAAAGTAATTATTTCAAGATAGATCTCTTCCTTTTACGCTCTTCATAACCAATGATCTGAGTATCGAAGTGACACTTCCTTTCTTCCAGACTTTTTCAAGCCTATCATAAGAATAATTTAACATCTGACGTTTATGAAAGGAGTATTGCATTTATCGGAACCTTGACAATGTGTCCCCTATGCAAAAAGAGATTCTGGATGACCTTGATGATTTATTGACTGAACACATCATTGATCAGAAAACGGCTGATGCAATTACCGACTTTTATCAACGTAAAGCCGGGAAGCAAAAGAGTCGTCAATATATCGTTTTCGGGATCTTAGGTTCACTTCTGATCGGGCTCGGCATCATTTTAATTGTCGCCCATAACTGGGATGACCTGAATCGGACCAGCAAAACTATTTTAGGATTTATACCTCTGGTGCTTGGTCAGGCATTGGGAATATTTACACTTTTACGTTGGTCAAATAATACTGTCTGGCGAGAAAGTGCCGCTACTCTTTGGGTATTGGGTCTGGGTGCCACCTTATCATTAATTAGTCAGATTTACCACATCCAGGGATCATTGGCTTCCTATATGCTAACCTGGATGATTTTGATCTTGCCCATAATCTATCTGTTGCCCTCAACCATGGCTGCTGTACTATATATTCTGGGAATTACATTTTACGGAGCCGATATCGGATATGGTGGTGAAGCTATAATGCAGAAAGTCTATTATTGGTTATTATTAATTCCTTTACTTCCCTATTATATATTTCAGGTAAGAAATCATTCCAAAAGTAATTTCACCTATTTGCTCAATTGGTTAATTCCACTTTCCGTCATTATTAACCTGGGCACGGTGGCTCATCAGCAGCCAGAATGGCTTTTTGTGAGTTATATGGCGTTATTCGGTATTTATTACCTGATCGGCAAGCATGTGAGACCTTTTAAAGGTCACTTGCAAAACAACGGATACCGCAGTCTCGGTTCTCTGGGTATCATAATACTACTTACCACTCTCAGCTTTCATTGGCTTTGGAAAGAGCTAGCCCGAGAAGAATTAAATTTCAATAACGTTGAAGCACTGATCACCTTTCTCTTTTGTGGCACACTGGCATTCTTTATTTATAAATTTCATCAACGGGGAAAGTATTGGTTTGACACCGATCCAAATCCATATATCCCACTTATATTTCTGATACTGTTTATTTTTTTTCGAAGTTCGACCGTTATATCCGTGATAATTATTAATCTCCTGCTTTTTATTCTTGCTTTATACACGATAAAAAGAGCTATACAGCTACAACACCTGGGACTCCTTAATTACGGATTAGTAATCATCACCGCTCTAATCATTTGCCGCTTTTTTGACACGAATATTAGTTTTGTTCTAAGAGGTTTATTATTTGTTTTAATCGGAATCGGATTTTTTGTCGCTAATTACCGAATGATTAAAAGGCCTGTACATGATACCTAAAAAAATTGCTTTATTTGGACTTATCTTTCTCTCCCTGGCTCAATGGTATGTGGCGGGAAAAATGATTCAAGAAAATGAAGACATCATCAAAGAAGGCCAGCTCATTAATCTCCGGACAGCTCCCTTAGATCCCAATGAT